>JALFSR010000039.1 GCA_022778745.1 Clostridiales bacterium | reverse complement strand
TGTGGTCTAACAATGAGTCGTGACCAAAACGCTGCGATAAACATAAAAAATGAAGGTTTACGTATATTGAAATTTGCGTAAATATCGATATGGTAGGGATGGAATTAGCCCGAACCTAACGCTTGTGGACACTGTGTAAGACGTATGGTTGCCGTATATGGCAGCCTACGCAGTAGTGGTTGAAGCAAGAAGCTCGGTAACTTGTTGCCGAGTAGTTCACGATTTTACATTACATACGATTAGATGTAAAAACCTCATATCTTAACTTTTCAAAGTACAAAGAGTGCCTTTAGAGCAATTGCTCTCAACGGTTTTCTCTATGCTGCTATTGTAACATAGGATAGTATTTTTTTTAAGAATTTACAAGGCTCCTCCCACCGCCTGAAGGCAGTGGGAGGAGCCTACAACAAACGAAAGGATTTTAATTATGAAAAAGGGAATACATAATAAATTTCCAAAAATAAATCAAATCATTCGTTGGGGCTTTGAAAAGGAACATTCTCCCTTTTTATTTGCTGTGTTGCAAACTGTAATTACATATACAGTGCTTGAACTATTATTTTCAGGTACGCTAATCAAAATTCGTTTTACATTCATTTTGATGAACCTTGGAATCATACTTAGTATTTATTTGTTATGCTTATTTTTATGTGGAAATAAATGCAAATTAGGATTTTGGATCGGTAATCTTTTCTTCTTTATTTATTTTATTGCACAGTTTTATACGATGGATTTTAGGGGAGCTCCGATACAATTCTCTGATTTTAATTGGAAGACAATTATAGGAGGAGTTGCGATTGTCCCAAATTATACATTTTCGTTATATTCAGAAGTAATTATTGCGGTAATTGTACTTGTGTCGGAGTGGGAATTGATTCGAGCGATTCGTTTTTCAGAAGTGACGTTTGTACAGAAAATAGGAAATTTGATCATTAGCTTTTGTATTGGTATTGTTATAATCCCAACTCTTTCCCCAACTTATAATATAATTGTCGAAAAGAAGGAAGTTGATTTTTATAATAGGAAAAGTCCGTATAGACAATGTGGGCATTTGCTTATGTTTTGTATGGATGCTGCAAGCGGAGGAGTGCAGGTGCCAGAACATTATTCCATAGAAACGGCAGAGAATATTCGTGATTCCGTGCAGCAGGTAAAGAGGAAAACACTATCACAAAAACCGAATATCATTGTAATTATGAATGAATCATTTGCAGATTTTCAAACAATTGGATCTTTTCAAACAGATAAGGAAGTGACGCCATTTATTGATTCATTAAAGGAGAATACAATAAAAGGAAAGGTGGCAGTGTCTGCCTATGGAGGATATTCTTGTAATTCGGAATATGAATTTTTAACAGGAAATACAATGGGATTTTTGCCTCAAGGAAGTACTTCGTTTACCCAATTTTTGAATCAAGAGCAGCCATCGCTTGTTACAGCATTAAAAAACAGAGGATATTGGGCAATAGGAATGTCTGCCTGTGAACGAGATATTTGGGATTTAGAAGAGGCATATGAATATTTGGGATTTGACGAAGCATATTTTGAAGATGATTGGGAAGAAGAGTCTCCAGAATTTTTGAGAGGCTATTTAAAAGATTCGTATATGTTTGATCAGATTATTAAACGGTTTGATCAAAAAACAACAGATCAGCCATTATTTATTTGGAATACAACGATGCAAAATCATGGTGGGTATCATTCTAAAATCACACATAATGTGCATTTAATTGGAATGGATGATTTTGAGGAAAAAGATGAAGTAGAAGTATACTTGACAAGTTTACAAAAGACAGATCGTGCAGTGAAAGAACTGATTACTTATTTTGAACAGTACGAGGAACCGACAGTAATTGCGATGTTTGGAGATCATTATCCACATCTGTCAGGATTTTTTGAGCGATTATTTGAAACAGATCTTGATAAGTTGAGTTTGGAACAATTGTCTCGCAGACATGAAACACCGTTTTTTGTATGGGCAAATTATGAAGTGGAAGAGCAGATAATTGATGAAATTAGTTTAAATTATTTAAGCGGCATTGTCATGGATGTAGCAGGGCTTGAAAAGACAGGATATCAAAAGTTTTTAAGTGAGCTATATCAGACGTTTCCAGTTATTAGTGGCTGGGGATATCGAGATAAAGATGGAACGCTTTATGGAAATCGACAAAAGACTAATTACGATGAATTATTAGAACAGTATCAGATTCTTCAATATAATAATATGTTCGATGAACGGATCACCAATTTTTTTGATTAATATGGAGGAATTTATTTGAAAAAGGAACAATTGACAGAGGCAGAATTACAAGTAATGAAATGTATTTGGAATGCAGAATGTGAATTAGGTCTTTCAGAGATCGTAAAAAGGGTAAATGATAAATTTAAAAGAAATTGGAAACCACAGACAGCATCTACATTTTTGGCACGATTAGTGCAGAAAGGGTTTTTGATTTTAAAAAGAGATAGTCGATATTATACGTACCAGATTCTAATATCAGAAGAATGTTATTTGAAAAAACAAATAGAAGATTTTTTAGAATTTTGGGACAATTATTCTTTAGCACAGATTTTCGCATTATTTATCGAAAGCCAGAATCTTTCTAGGGAACAAAGAATAGAAATACAAAAAAAATTAGAAAAGGAAAGTAAATTTATCAAGGAGGGGTAAATGTGCTTAAAAAAATAGATGGCGTATTAAGCATCATAATGTATTCATGTATAGGAGTTTTTATTGGAAATGCTGTATATGTTTACTTAGATTATAAAAAGCATTCAGAACGGTATACTATGTGGTCAGCTCCTTGGTATACAAGTATTATCACTTATGGTGCAGTGACTGCCATAGAAGTACTTCTTATAATGATTCTTAAATGGATAGTCAAGAGAAAATTAAGAAAGATAAATTAAAAAAGCTTCTGTATAATATGAAATAACCTTGCATAGACTGTACAAAACAATCTGCGGGGTTATTTTTTTGCGGGATTACATAGAAGAACGCGCTGTCGAAATCGGCAAATATATTGTGCAGTATCATTCTACTGTTCGCCAGACTGCAAAGCAGTTTGGTGTTAGTAAAAGTACAGTTCACAAAGACGTGACACAGAGACTTTTACAAGTTAATCCAGTATTGGCAAAAGAAGCCAGAGTGATCTTGGATATTAATAAATCAGAACGCCATATTCGCGGTGGAATGGCAACAAAAGAAAAATATAGACATAAACAAGAACAGTCAATTTGTGAATTACATATAGATAATTTATAACAAAATAGAAAAAATAGGGGGAGCTGTTGCAATAAGAATGCATCCTGCATAATATAGTTGTCTTACTAAATTAGAATTACTATATCGTGTATGGTTTCATCTTAATGTGATAGCTTCTTTTGTAATATAAATAAAAAATTTTAAATAGATAGTTATAATTTTATTCAAAAAGATAAAAAATAAAGTAAGAAATGATTGTTATACATCTATTGTGTTGATTGGAAAGAGTTTCTATTTACTTATTTATATAAAATTGCTATAATATAACTTTAATAAAAATTTCATTAAAGAGAAGAAACTTGGAGGAAATAACATGTTAGAAAAATTATTTAAATTGAGAGAACATGGTACGGATGCAAAGACAGAAATTCTTGCCGGAATTACAACATTTATGACAATGGCATACATTCTGGCAGTTAATCCTAGTGTTTTATCAGCTACAGGAATGGATCAAGGGGCAGTATTTACAGCAACAGCACTTGCATCGTTTATCGGAACAATGTTAATGGCGCTTTTTGCAAACTATCCGTTTGCATTGGCACCTGGTATGGGGTTAAACGTATATTTTGCGTATACAGTTGTCCTTGGAATGGGATATGATTGGCAGGTTGCACTTACAGCAATCTTTTTTGAAGGGTTGATTTTTATTATACTTTCACTTACGAATGTTCGTGAAGCGATTTTTAATACAATTCCATTGAATTTGAAATCAGCAGTAAGTGTTGGTATAGGTTTATTCATCACATTTATCGGTCTTCAGAATGCGAAAATTGTTATCGGTGGCTCTTCATTAGTAAAGTTATTTTCGTTGAAAGGATATAATCTTGTAAATGGAGTAGAGGCAACATTCAACGATGCTGGAATTACAGTACTTCTTGCAATTATTGGGGTTATTATTACAGGTATACTTGTAATTAAGGGTGTAAAAGGTAATATTTTGTGGGGAATTTTAATTACATGGATTCTTGGTATTGTTTGTCAGCTTACAGGACTGTATGTTCCAAATCCAGAACTTGGATTTTATAACCTTCTTCCTGATTTCAGCAATGGTTTATCTATTCCAAGTCTTTCTCCAATTTTCGGAAAGTTTAAATTTGATGGAATATTTACATTCGAATTTTTTGTAGTAATTTTTGCATTCTTATTTGTAGATCTTTTTGATACACTTGGAACATTAATTGGTGTGTCTTCCAAGGCAAATATGTTGGATAAGAATGGAAAGCTTCCTCGTATTAAAGGTGCACTTATGGCGGATGCAATTGCAACAACTGCAGGTGCAATATTAGGTACAACTACAGTAACCACATTTGTTGAAAGTGCATCTGGAGTTACAGAAGGGGGAAGAACTGGACTTACAGCAATGACATCTGCGATTCTTTTTGGTTTGTCACTGTTTTTATCGCCAATTTTTCTTGCAATTCCATTTTTTGCAACTGCACCAGCATTGATTATTGTAGGATTTTATATGGTAACAAATATTGTAAATATTAATTTTGACGATATAGTAGAAGCAATTCCATGTTATATCTGCATTATCGCAATGCCATTTTTCTACAGTATTTCTGAGGGAATTTCAATGGGAGTAATTTCTTATGTAATAATGGCGTTGTTTACGGGAAAAGCAAAGGAAAAGAAAATCAGTCCACTGATGTATGTGTTGGCAGTATTATTTATATTAAAGTATATATTTTTATAAAAACTGCAGAAGATAGAAGGAGGTTAGTGTACATTATGTCAAGCAGACAAAGAAAGTGAATATTTGCAATACGCTGCTCTGCTTGATTTATTGGGTAAGAGAGGGGTCGTAGATGAACAAAAAACAATGGAAAAAAATGCTGATGCAGGCAATTAAAATTGCAATAGGAAGTTGTGCAGCAATTTATATATCGGAAACGTTAAACTTGCAATTTGCAACATCAGCAGGAAGTATTGCGTTACTTACAGTGCTAACTACTAAATGGGAAACATTAAAACTAGCATTGTTTCGGGTTATTACATTTTTTATTTCAACTGCATTGGCAAGTGCGATATTTTTAGGGTTAAATAACGACTGGGGATCGTATGGAATTTTCGTGTTCTTGCTTGTTGTGATATGTGAATTATTAGGATTACGTTCTACAGTTTCAGTAAATGCAGTAATAGGAACCCATTATTTGACGACGATGAATTTTAGTAAGGAATTTATTTTAGATGAATTTATGCTTGTACTAATTGGAATTTCAATCTCCATCATCTTAAATTTATTTCATGCAAATGAAAGCCGAAAAAAAGATATTATCAAAAATATGCGTGATACAGAGGAAGGGCTTCAGACTGCATTAAGAAATTTGGCAGCATATTTAAGAAATGAACAATTAGAACGAAATGTATGGGATGATATTTGCAAATTAGAAAAAGAGATTGAGCATTTTATTCATGATGCGTGTGAATATCAAAATAATACATTTTACTCCCATCCAGAATATTATATTGATTATTTTGAGATGCGAATGAAACAATGTAATGTTTTGCATAACTTGCATTATGAGATAAAAAAAATAAGAAGCATGCCGGAGCAAGCGTCTATTGTAGCAAATTATATATTATATATGGCGAATTATGTAATTGAAGTGAATATTCCAGTATTGCAGTTAGAAAGACTAAAACAAATTTTTCAAGATATGAAAAAAGAGGCATTGCCAGTAAGCAGAGAAGAATTTGAAAGCCGTGCGATATTATATCATATATTGATGGATTTGGAGGAATTCTTAATAGTTAAGAAAAGATTTGTGGAAGAATTGGATGAGACAAAGAAAAAGACGTATTGGGATACGCAGACGATGCAAAATGAGTAAAAGGAGAACAGCCTCCAAATAATGGAGGCTGTAAATGTTATGAAAAAGGGAGATATAAAAACGAAAATTCGTAATTTTTAAGGGGGGGGGTACCCGGCAGTTACCCGCCGGGTATGAGTATGAAAAAGCTTTTATTCAAGTGATGGGGATCAACTTGAATGTACTTTGTTTAGTACAGTTTCAGTATAAGGAAGAAATGTGTCTAAAGTTTGTCTTGTTTATGAAATTGTTATGAAATAACTAAAAAAAATCTTAAGGTTTTATGGTAAATTTAATACAGTGCGATTTTTTTATGAAAAGCTCTTTCAAAAAAGTAAGGAATTGGTTATAATAATAACATTAGTTGACAGTAGAAAATTTTAGAATACAAACAATGCGGCTGTCAGAGAAAGGAGTTTTTCATGGCATTTGGATCAGGGGATGTAGGCTTTGATTTAGGAACAAGTAATGTTGTAGTGTATATCAACAAAAAGGGTGTTGTAGTAAAAGAGCCAGCAGTAGTTGCATTTGATAGAAGTAATAATGAAGTGGAAACATTTGGACAGGAGGCAACCGAAGTAATTGGACGTGCCGCAGGAAATATCATTGCAGTGCATCCATTAATTCATGGAACGATCTCAAATTACACAGTAGCTGAAAAAATGGTTGACTATTTTCTTTGGAAAGCAGTTGGAAGACGAACACTTTGCAAGCCAAGAGTTTGTGTTGGTGTACCAACTGGTGCGACAGAGACAGAAAGAAAGACAGTAGCAGATATTTGCTATAGTGCAGGTGCAAGAAATGTAATAGTAGTAGATAAAGCTGTTTTAGCAGCACTTGGATCTGGAATTAATATTGCACAGAAAAAAGGAGTAATGATTGTTGACATCGGAGGAGGAACGACAGATATTGCAGTTGTTTCTATGGGAGGAACCGTTGTTGGCAAATCTATTCAGACTGCAGGTGGAGATTTTGACGAATCGATTGTTACATATATGAAAGAGACGTATCATCTCTTAATTGATATTAGTGTAGCAGAGGAAATTAAGAAAAAGATTGGTACTTGTAAAGTTATGCTTCAGGAAAAAGCAATGAAAGTACGAGGCTATAATATGGAAGATGGTATGATTCAAGATGTCGTACTGACTTCTTCTGAGATAGGAAAAGCAATAGATAAAAATATAAATAAGATTATTCATGCAATTAAGCAAGTATTGATTGTTACGCCTCCAGAGATGAAACAGTCTGTTATGGAGCAGGGAATTATGCTGAGTGGAGGAAGTGCATTGTTAAATGGAATGGAATTAAGAATTGAAAAAGAACTTGGCATTACGACGATGACTTCTGATGCACCAATTGACTGTACTGCGATCGGTGCTAGTAAATATTTTTCATTTATGAATAAAAACAAATTAGAAAAATAAAAAAGGTAAGTTTCGCATAAATAAGAATAAATGGAGGAATTTGGTGGCACAATTAGAGGGCTATGTAGAACGAATTGTATATCGTAATGAAGAAAATGGTTACAGTGTTCTAGTTATGATGAAAGGAAAGGAAGAAATTTCAGCAGTTGGATTTTTTCCAGAAATAGCAGAGGGAGAATATTTGGAGATAACAGGAGACATTGTTCAGCATCCAATGTATGGAGAACAGTGGAAAATTACAAGTTATCAATTTGTTGCTCCGTCAGATTCTGCCTCAATTGAACGTTATTTGGCATCGGGGGCAATTAAGGGAATTAAAGAAGCACTTGCAAAGCGAATCGTAAAATTATTTGGTGATGAGACATTTCGAATTATTGAAGAAGAAGCAGAACGTTTGGCAGAAGTAAAAGGAATTAGTGAGCGAAAAGCAAGAGAAATCGCTGCCCAAGTATCAGAAAAACGTGATGCAAGAAAGGCGATGATTTTTCTGCAGCAATATGGAATTACATTAAATCTTGCTGCGAAGATTTATCAGCAGTATGGACAGAGACTTTATACAATTATAAAAAAAAATCCGTATCGATTAGCGGATGATTTGACTGGAGTAGGATTTAAAATGGCAGATGAAATTGCAAAAAAATCAGGAATTGCAGTGAATTCTCCATTTCGTATTCGGAGCGGAATTATGTATATTTTACAGCAGGCAGCCAATCAAGGTCATACGTATTTGCCTATGAATCAATTGTTATGTCAAGTATCAGAATTGCTTGTGACAGAAATTGATACGTTAGAAAATGATCTTATGGATATGATCATGGACAGAAAGTTAATTGTCAAAAAAACAGAACAGACACAGCAAGTGTATGCTTCTCAATATTATTATATGGAATTAAACACGGCGAAGATGCTGCATGATTTAAATATTCGAGAGGAAATTCCGCAGCAACGAATGGAGAAGATATTGAACCAAATAGAATCCAAATCAGGTTTTGCATTAGATCCGATCCAAAAAATGGCAGTGCGTGAAGCGATTCATAATGGATTGATGATTATTACTGGAGGTCCAGGTACAGGAAAAACGACGACAATTAATACGATTATTCATTATTTTGCAGAAGAAGGAATGAATATTTTATTAGCAGCACCGACGGGCAGAGCGGCTAAACGAATGACAGAGACGACTGGATATGAAGCACAGACAATTCATCGAATGTTGGAATTAACAGGTTCAGTGGAAGATGACAAGAGTACGATGTCATTTTCCAGAAATGAAGAAAATCCATTAGAAGCAGATGTAATTATTATTGATGAAGTATCAATGGTTGATATTTATTTGATCCATGCATTATTAAAAGCAGTATCCGTTGGAACACGCCTTATATTAGTAGGAGATGTGAATCAGCTTTCAAGTGTTGGACCAGGCAATGTATTAAAGGATATGATTCGTTCTCACAGTTTTCCTACTGTAAAATTAACAAAAATTTTCCGACAAGCATCTGAGAGTGACATTATTATGAATGCACATAAAATTAATGCTGGAGAAGAGGTAAATCCAAAAAAGGGAAGCAAAGATTTTCTGTTTATTCCACGAGATAATCCAGGTACGATTATGGGAGCAACGATTACTTTAATTAAAGATAAGCTTCCTAATTATGTAAAGGCAGCAGTTAGAGAAATTCAAGTCCTGACTCCAATGAGAAAAGGGTCTCTTGGGGTAGAACAACTGAATCGAGAACTTCAGCAGGCGTTAAATCCTCCTAATTCTAAGAAAAATGAACATAAATTTGGTGAGATGATTTTGCGTGAAGGAGATAAAGTCATGCAAATCAAAAATAATTATCAGATGGAATGGGAAGTCGTAAGCAAATATAATATTCCGATTGATAAAGGAATTGGTATATTTAATGGAGATATTGGGTTTGTTCGAGAAATTAATGAATTTGCTCAGCAGATTGTTGTGGAATTTGATGAGAGAAGACGCGTAAATTATGATTTTAAACAAGCAGATGAATTAGAACTTGCTTATTCAGTGACAATTCATAAATCGCAGGGAAGCGAGTATCCAGCAGTTATATTGCCATTGTTATCTGGTCCAAGAATGCTTATGACGAGAAATTTACTTTATACTGCTGTGACGCGTGCAAAAGAATGTGTCTGTATTGTAGGAAGTGTTCAAACATTTCAGGAAATGATTCGCAATGGACAAGAACAGAGACGTTATAGTGGTCTTTATGATCGGATTAAAGAATTAGAAGGGGGACTTGAATGAAAAAAGCAATGCTTGACATTGTTTTTCCAATGCGGTGTCCGATTTGTTTAGATATTGCATTGCCAAAGGGTAAAAAAATTTGTGATGCTTGTGTCAAATATGAAAATTATATAAAGGAACCAAGATGTAAAAAATGTGGAAAACAGCTCATACAAGAAGAAATCGAATACTGCTATGACTGTACGAAACATCGGCGCAGTTTTGAGCAAGGAGTAGCATTGCTTGATTATTCTTTGCCTTGGGTTCGGAGAGTATTGACAGAAATTAAATATCGAAATCACCGTCAGTATTTGGATGTATTGTGTGAAGAGCTGATAAAAATATATAAAACAACGATTATGGGATGGAATTGTGAAGCAATCATACCAGTTCCAATTCACCCAATTCGAAGGAAAATGAGGGGGTTTAATCAGACCGAAGAAATTGCAGTGCGTCTGGAAGAAGCATGTAATATTCCAGTTGACTGCACTATTTTAAGACGAATAAAAAAAACATTACCTCAAAAAGAATTAAATCATCAACAACGAATGGAAAATTTAATTCAGGCATTTACAGCAGAAAAGATGGAACATCCTTATCATACAGTATTGTTAGTTGATGATATTTTTACGACAGGAAGCACGGCAGAAGCCTGCACAAGAACGTTACAGTCAATAGGAATTTCTACTGTTTATGTATTGACACTTGCAGTGGGAAGAGGAATAGTATAATATTATGATACTAGGGTCAAAAGGTCATGCGTTTCATGCTTGCATGAAAAAGCATGACCTTTTGGGACCCGCAAAACATGAGAAAGTAGCCCGATTAGGGTGAATTTCGAATGTTTCTAGGATTGCAAGAACACATAGTGCGGAGCAATCCGTAGGTATCATGGGGTCAAACTATTTTTTGACCCCAACATCATATTATATGGATTAATTTGCAGACAAAAATGAAAAGATATTAATTTTGCTGACATACTATATCTGAGATACAGTGGATTTCATATTTATTAAAATTTAGAAAAATTAATATTTGTTTATACTCCTATGAGCAATCATATGGTATAATAAAAATATTATAGTGATGTGATTTCAGATTGGTACAAAGGAGGGGACTGCATGAAATTAAGAACAAAATTATGGATTTCATTTAGCGGTATTATTATTGTTCCTATTATTCTTGTAATTTTATGTGCGAAAGTTTTAGTTGTATATCAGTTAAATGTTATTAATAAGACATATAATATTGAGAGTAGTGTTGATGATATTTTCCCGAATCCAACAAAATTATTCAATCGTCTTACGGGTGAAATTCAAAAAACGATTCAGGAGAAGATTCAGCAAAATCCAGACATGTTTCAAGATTCAGCTGCATTAGATGAATTAAGTGCAGAATTAAAAAGAAAAAATACGGCATTTATTGTGAGAAAAAATAATCAGATTATCTATTCTTCCAATGATAGCCTTACAGAAATTTATAACCAGCTTCCCGATTATGGAGAATCAGATAATGAAATAATGAATGGTCATTATTTGGGAGGAAAAGAAGGGCGATTAGTAAAGGTACAGGATTTTCAATTTACAGATGGATCACAGGCTACCGTATTTATTGTTATGTCATTAAATAATTGGATTCCAGAATTGAAAACAATGTATATTCAATTAATTGGTGCAGTTATTGTTGTATTGATTTTGACAGCGACTATATGCAGTTATTGGATTTATCGCTCTATTTTAAGACCATTAAATAAACTCAAAATTGCGACAAAAAATATAAAAGAGGGAAATTTAGATTTTGTAATTGAAGCAGATGAACATGATGAAATTGGACAGTTATGCGTTGGATTTGAGGAAATGCGTCAGCGTTTGAAAGAAAATGCAGAAGAGAAGATACAGTTTGATGCAGAAAGCAAAGAATTAATTAGTAATATTTCTCATGATTTAAAAACCCCGATTACTGCTATTAAAGGGTATGTAGAAGGTATTATGGATGGTGTTGCAGATACGCCAGAGAAAATGAATCGCTATATTCAAACCATTTACAATAAGGCAAATGATATGGATCGCCTCATTAATGAATTGACCTTTTATTCAAAAATTGATACAAACAGAATTCCATATACATTTTCTAAAATTAATGTAGCGGATTATTTTAGAGATTGTGCCGAGGAGGTTGGTATGGATCTGGAATCAAAAAATATTTTATTCAGCTATTATAATTATTGCGATGAATCGGTTATTGTAATTGCAGATGCAGAACAGATGAAGCGAGTGATTAACAATATTATTAGTAACTCTGTAAAATATATGGATAAATCGCAAGGAAAAATTAATATGAGAATCAAAGATGTAGGAGATTTTATCCAAGTGGAAATTGAAGACAATGGAAAAGGAATTGGACAAAAAGAAATTCCTTATATTTTTGATCGTTTTTATCGAACAGATTCTTCGAGAAATTCAGCACAGGGTGGAAGTGGTATTGGTCTGTCTATTGTGAAAAAGATTATTGAAGATCATGGTGGAAAAATATGGGCCAGTAGTAAAGAAGGAACTGGCACAGTGATGAATTTTGTATTGAGAAAATATCAGGAGGTTCATAATGAGTAAGATTTTAATTGTAGAAGATGAAGAAAGTATTGCAGAATTAGAGAAAGACTATTTAGAATTAAGTGGATTTGAAGTTCATATTGAGACAAATGGTGAATCTGGATTAAAGCAGGCATTAGAGGGCGAATACAATTTAATTTTATTGGATCTGATGCTTCCAGGAGTAGATGGTTTTGAAATATGTAGAAGAGTTCGTAAAGTAAAGAATACACCGATTTTGCTTGTTTCTGCAAAGAAAGATGATATTGATAAGATTCGTGGACTTGGACTTGGAGCAGATGATTATGTGACTAAACCATTTAGTCCAAGTGAATTAGTTGCACGAGTAAAAGCACATCTTGCACGTTATGAGCGATTAATCGGAAGTGTCGTTCAAGAAAATGAAATTATTGAAATCCGAGGCATTAAGATTGATAAGACAGCAAGACGCGTGTATGTTAATGGAGAAGAAAAGCAATTTACAACAAAGGAATTTGATTTACTTACATTTTTGGCGCAAAATCCAAACCGTGTATTTACAAAGGAAGAGTTATTCCGCGAAATTTGGGATATGGAAAGTGTTGGAGATATTGCGACCGTTACTGTTCATATCAAAAAAATACGTGAAAAAATTGAGTTTGATACTGCGAAGCCACAGTATATTGAGACGATTTGGGGAGTGGGGTATCGATTCAAAGTATGATAAGAAAATATATTTTATTTGATCTAGATGGAACATTGACAGATCCTATGGTTGGAATTACAAAGTCTGTTCAATATGCGTTAAAAAAGTTTGGTATTGAAGTGGAAGACCATAAGACGCTGACTGCATTTATTGGACCACCGCTTCGGGATAGCTTTTGCGATTATTATGGGTTTTCAAAAGAGCAGGCGACAATGGCAATTGAATACTACAGGGAATATTATAAACCAACAGGTATCTTTGAAAATGAATTATATGAAGGAATTGATCAGATGCTTGCACAATTAAAAAAGCATGGATATGTGATTGCACTTGCTACATCAAAACCAGAAGTATTTGCAGAAAAAATATTGGAATATTTTAATATTAAGCAATATTTTGACTGTATTGCAGGTTCTGATTTAGCAGAGACACGTGTAAAGAAAGACGAGGTTATTCGTTATGCATTAAATGAGCTTGCTGTTGAAAAAGAGGCGGAAGTAACAATGGTTGGAGATCGATGTTATGATGTAAAGGGTGCATATCAATGTAAAATTCATTCTGTAGCAGTTACATATGGATATGGAAGTGTGGAAGAATTAAAGGCGGCAAGCCCAAATGTAATCGTTGATTCTGTAGAAGCGCTAAAACAATATTTTCTTGGAATAAATGATTAATTAATTTGAGTAATTTCTTATATAATGTAATAAAAAAAGACTTGACGGATTCCAGCACGTGTGTTATAGTGAGAAAGCGTGTGGAAGACGCCAGGTCTTTTTTGTGTACCAAAAAGCCTGGAATGATAATGAATGCAAGTGGAGGTGGAAGTTGTGCGCGTAAAGATCACATTGGCATGTACACAGTGTAAACAACGTAATTACAACATGACGAAGGAAAAGAAAAATCATCCTGAGCGCATGGAAACAAAGAAGTACTGTAGATTCTGTAAGTCACATACGTTACACAAGGAAACCAAATAATCGGTTTTTTTAGAGGAGTATATATTATTATGGAAGAAACAGGAAAATTAGAAAAAAAGCAGAAAAATGCGACGAAGGAAAAAAGTTTCTTCAAAGGTTTGCAGGCTGAATTCAAAAAAATTATCTGGCCAGACAAAGAGTCACTTTGGAAGCAGACAACGGTTGTACTGATCATCTCAATTATCATGTGCGGATTTATTCGTTTAATTGATATACTTGTTCAGTTTGGTGTTGAATTCATTGTAAAATAGGTGAGGTAATTATATGGCAGAAGCGCATTGGTATGTGGTGCATACCTATTCAGGTTATGAAAACAAAGTAAAGGTTGACATTGAAAAAACAATTGAGAATCGTAAACTTCAGGATCAGATTTTAGAAGTTTCGGTGCCTCTTCAAGAAGTTGAGGAAATGAAAAATGGACAAAGAAAGTCAAGCATGAAGAAGATGTTCCCTGGATATGTATTGTTATATATGATTATGAATGATGATACATGGTATGTTGTAAGGAATACCAGAGGCGTGACTGGCTTTGTGGGTCCAGGTTCCAAACCAGTGCCATTGACAGAAGAGGAAATGGCAAACTTAGGAATTAAGAATAATGGTCTCGTGATTGACTTTGAAGT
This sequence comes from Clostridiales bacterium, assembly GCA_022778745.1. GTDB lineage: Bacteria > Bacillota > Clostridia > Lachnospirales > Lachnospiraceae > Fimimorpha. The sequence continues at coordinate 5,886 of JALFSR010000039.1, read as the reverse complement.
TGGAGATACAATCAAAGTAATCAGAGGTGTATGGGAAGATACAATTGGAGTAATCCAATCAATCGACATACAGAAGCGCATTATTACAATCAATGTTGACATGTTCGGTCGTGAAACACCGGTTGAATTGAATTTTACAGATGTAAAGAAGATGTAAGAGAACGTCAGCAGTAGTTGACTGCTGATCGTGGGAGGGAAATCCCCGCAAATACCACAGATTTTAGGAGGTGCCAAAAATGGCAAAGAAAGTAACAGGATATATTAAATTACAGATCCCTGCTGGTAAGGCAACACCAGCACCACCAGTTGGTCCTGCTTTAGGTCAGCACGGTGTAAATATCGTACAGTTTACAAAGGAGTTTAATGCAAGAACAGCTGATCAGGTTGGTATGGTTATTCCAGTTGTTATCACTGTATATGCAGACAGAAGCTTCAGCTTCATTACAAAGACTCCTCCAGCAGCTGTTCTGTTAAAGAAGGCTTGTAATCTTAAGTCCGGTTCTGCAGTACCTAATAAGACAAAGGTTGCAAAGATCAGCAAGGCAGAAATTCAGAAGATCGCTGAATTAAAGATGCCAGATTTGAATGCAGCAAGTTTAGAGGCTGCTATGAGTATGATCGCTGGTACTGCTCGTAGTATGGGTATCACAGTTGAAGAGTAATTAGGTTTGATACAGTTGTTATAGACTTATATAACGTGGGAGGGAGATTCCCGCAAATACCACTAGGAGGTTATTCATAATGAAAAGAGGAAAAAAGTACGTAGAGGTTGCTAAATTAGTAGACCGCGCTACTCTTTATGATAAGGAAGAAGCTATCGCATTAGTAAAGAAAGCTTCTGTTGCAAAATTTGATGAGACAGTTGAAGTTCATATCAGAACAGGTTGTGATGGACGTCACGCTGATCAGCAGGTTCGTGGTGCAGTTGTACTGCCACACGGAACAGGTAAGACTGTTCGTGTATTAGTTTTCGCTAAGGGTGCTAAGGCTGACGAAGCTGTAGCAGCGGGCGCAGAATTTGTTGGAGCAGAAGAATTAATTCCAAAGATTCAGAATGAAGGCTGGTTAGATTTTGATGTTGTAGTTGCTACGCCAGATATGATGGGTGTTGTTGGTCGTTTAGGTCGTATCCTTGGACCAAAAGGCTTAATGCCAAACCCAAAGGCTGGTACTGTAACAATGGATGTTACAAAGGCAATTAAGGATATTAAGGCGGGTAAGATTGAATACAGACTGGACAAGACAAATATCATTCATGTGCCAGTAGGAAAAGTTTCCTTTACAGAGGAAAAATTAGGCGACAACTTCCAGACGCTTATGGATGCCATCATCAAAGCAAAACCAAGTACATTAAAGGGACAGTACATCAGAAGTGTCACATTAAGTTCCACAATGGGACCTGGTGTGAAGTTAAATGTCACAAAATTAATGAATTAATTTAAATTTGGTGTTGACATCGAATAAATTTTATGATATATAATTAATGGTTGTGAAAACAGCAATATATGCCGAAGACAGTAGGTGTCGTAAGACGTAAGGAGAAAACGCCTACCGAGGATTAAGAATTCACGAATTAAGAATCTTAAGGAGCCTCTCTGTCTTGGCAGAGGGGCTTTTCGGCTACCATGAGTGCTTTTTGGCACTCCAAATCTAACAAGGAGGGCAAAACACATGGCTAAGGTAGAATTAAAGAAACCAGTCGTAGAAGAAATCAAGGCTGCGTTAGATGGTGCAAAGGCTGCAGTAATAGTTGACCACCGTGGTCTTACCGTAGAGCAGGATACACAGCTTCGTAAGAGCTTAAGAGAAGCTGGTGTTTCTTACAAGGTATATAAGAACACAATGATTAACTTCGCTGTTCAGGATACAGAGTTTGCTCCTTTAGCAGCACATTTAGAAGGACCTACAGCATTGGCTACTTCTAAGACTGATGCAGCAGTTCCAGCAAAGATTCTGTACGAGTTCGCTAAGAAGAATCCTAAGTTGGAATTAAAGGCTGGTGTAGTAGATGGTACTTACTACGATCAGGATGGAATCAAAGTTATCGCAACAATTCCATCAAGAGAAGAATTACTTTCCAAATTCCTTGGAAGTATTCAGTCTCCAATTACAAACTTCGCTCGTGTTATCAAGCAGATCGCAGAAGCACAGGAAGAAGCATAATTTTAAGACAATTTCTATATCTAGGACAAGTTTGAGATCTGCATAGAGCAGAACAGACGAAAATCCGTAAATAATATTTTGAATATGGAGGAAAATAAAATGGCAAAGTTAACAACAGCTGAATTTATTGAAGCTATCAAAGAATTAACTGTATTAGAGTTAAATGATTTAGTAAAAGCATGTGAAGAAGAATTTGGTGTATCTGCAGCAGCAGGTGTTGTAGTAGCAGCAGGTGCAGGTGCAGCTGAAGCAGCAGAAGAAAAGACAGAATTTGATGTAGAATTAACAGAAGTTGGTGCAAACAAGGTTAAGGTTATCAAGGCTGTTCGTGAAGCTACAGGCTTAGGCTTAAAGGAAGCTAAGGAAGTTGTAGATAACGCTCCTAAGGCTATCAAGACAGGCGTTTCTAAGGAAGAAGCTAACGCTTTAAAGGAAAAGTTAGAAGCAGAAGGCGCAAAAGTTACAATCAAATAATTGTATTCAATTGCTATGGCTCGGAAGTACTTGTTTTACAAGGCTTCCGAGCTTTTTTTATGTGAAAAAATAAGATAGTCAAAAAGAGTTATATTTCCGTTTGTGTAAAAATAATCAAAAAGAGCGATATTTGCATTTATGCGAAAATATAAAGCGAGTAAAAATAGTATCATAAATGGGAGTGAGATGACATATAACTGTTATGATATCTAGGATCAAATGTTACTTCTTTTCCGAACCAGTTGGGAGGATTAAATGCATCAGCCGCCTCTTTGGAAGGAAATTCTACTTCTGCGAGGAATAAACCATCGTATGAGCCAGAAAAAACATCCAATTCAACGGTATAACAGTCGCCCAGTGGAATAAGATAACGTTTTTTTGTAATAATTTGTCCATCTGCCTTAGATTTGAGATGTTCATAGGAAGATTGGTTGAGTGGAAGATTATATTCTTCTCTCATCAAAAGACCGTCTCCTTTGTATGTTAAATAATAAGTGTCATCTTCTCTGCGTACTCTTACGACAGGAGCAGTGCATAAATAACATTGTTCGATGAAATGAAAAGAATACGGTTCTAAATTGTCTGGTAGTTTGTCCAACAAATACTTACGTTCAATTTCCATATAAAACCTCCAATTATAAAAAATAAAAACAAACAAATATTCGATAAAACTATTGCTTCTCATGTCAGTATATGTTATACTGTTCTCATAGTCAAGGGCAAAATATTCTTTGCCCTAACATCAATTATTCTGAATTAAGAACGGAGGATGAATATGAGTAAAGTATATGCATTTTTGGCAGATGGTTTTGAAGAAGTAGAAGCATTAGCAGTTATTGATTTATTGCGCAGAGCAAAGGTAGATGTTACGACATATTCAATTATGAATGATTTGGAAGTTACAGGTTCGCATAATATTACAGTAAAAGCAGATCAGATGATTGATCAGGTCGATTGGGATCAAGCAGATTTATTATTTTTACCAGGTGGTATGCCAGGAACACTGCATCTTGGAAGTTGTGAACAGCTGACAGGACAGCTGAAAGCTGCATTTAAAGAAGGAAAGCGGATTGCTGCAATCTGTGCGGCACCTAGCGTATTAGGAGAACTTCATATTTTAGAAGGAAAGAAAGCGACTTGTTACCCTGGATTTGAAGAAAAATTACTTGGTGCAGAACATGTAACAGACGGTGTTGTGACAGATGGTACAGTGACGACTGCAAGAGGAATGGGATTTGCCGTTGACCTTGGTTTGGAATTGATACGACTTCTTGTGTCAGAGCAAGTTTCAAACGAGATGAAAGATAGTATTCAGTATAATTATTAAGCATTTTCTTATTAATTTTTAGTCTTTTACCGTACACGAGTGAACCATATACGTATTTTTTTCTGGTTTATGCAATAGGGTAAGCAAAAGATTTCTTATGATTTGACTTATATGGTATAAGTGTGTGAAATTCCTGTAAAACTTGAAAATAGTACTGGAAATCCGTAGAATACTATGCTATAATAGTACATTGCAGGCGACTGTCATATGCAGAGGACAGTTAGCCATCATCTATACAGATAAGCAAATCAAAGAAAAGAAATCAATTGATTGCTTAACTGCAGTAACGAGAGAAACTCGCAGAATGTGTTTCTGCTCGTTTGGAGGACGAATAATTAGGAGGAAACTTAAATGAGCGTACAGGTAGAAAAGTTAGAAAAAAACATGGCTAAACTGACCATAGAAGTACCGGCTGCTGAGTTTGAAGCCGCTATGCAGGAAGCATATTTAAAAAATAGAAAGAGAATCGCTTTGCCAGGATTTCGTAAAGGTAAAGTTCCACGTGCAATGATCGAAAAGATGTATGGCGCAGGATTTTTCTATGAGGATGCTGCTAATATCGTTATTCCAAAGGCTTATGAAAAAGCTGCTATGGAAAGTGATTTAGAAATCGTATCCCGCCCAGAGATCGCTGTAGAGCAGATTGAAAAGGGAAAAGAATTCATCTTTACTGCAACAGTAGCAGTGAAGCCAGAAGTTACATTAGGTCAGTACAAGGGTCTTGCATATGAAGCAGAAGCTATAGAAGTAACGGATGCAGATTTAGAGCAGGAATTAAAGAAAGTTCAGGAACAGAATGCTAGAACAGTCACAGTAGAAGACAGATCTGTAGCAAATGGAGATATTGCAGTAATTGACTTTACTGGATATGTAGATGAAAAAGAATTTGAAGGTGGAAAAGGCGAAAACTACGAATTAGTAATTGGTTCTCATTCCTTCATTGATACATTTGAAGATCAGTTAGTTGGAAAGAATGTTGGAGAAGAAGTAGATGTAAATGTTACATTCCCAGAAGACTATCAGGCTGCTGATTTAGCTGGAAAGCCAGCTTTATTTAAAGTTGTAATTAAGGCAATCAAGGCAAAAGAACTTCCAGAATTAGATAACGAATTTGCAAGTGATGTATCTGATTTTGATACATTAGATGAATACAAGGAAGATTTAAAGAAAAACATTCTTGAATCTAAGGAAAAGGCTGCAAAGACAGCAAAGGAAAATGCTTTAGTAGATAAGGTAATTGAAAATGCGCAGATGGATATTCCAGAGCCAATGATCGAGTTAGAAGTTCGTCAAATGGCAGATGAATTTGCTCATAGAATGCAGATGCAGGGTCTTTCTATGGATCAGTATATGCAGTATACAGGTTTAACACCAGATAAATTATTAGCAGAGATGAAGCCAAATGCAGAAAAGAAGATCAAGACAAGATTAGTATTGGAAGCAGTTGTTGATGCAGAAAATATTCAAGTGTCTGATGAAGAATTAGAAGCAGAATTCAATAAGCTGGCAGAGATGTATAAGATGGAAGTTGACAAAGTCAAGGAAATCATGGGCGATGCTGGAAAAGAAAATATGAAGAAAGACATCGCAGTACAGAAGGCTGTAGATGTAATCGCAGAATCTGCAAATTAATGAAGCGAATAAGCAGCTGCACAGCAATTTCAGAAGGCGTCTGTGTGGCTGCTTTTATAATAATCCAGAACAAAGTGAGGAGGCAAAAATATGGCATTAGTACCTTATGTTATTGAACAGACGAATCGAGGGGAACGTTCCTATGATATTTATTCCCGTTTACTAAAAGATAGGATTATTTTTCTTGGGGAAGAAGTAAATGAAACAACAGCAAGCATTATTGTAGCGCAGCTGTTATTTTTAGAGGCAGAAGATCCAGGAAAAGATATCAGCTTATATATTAACAGTCC
>JALFSR010000009.1 GCA_022778745.1 Clostridiales bacterium | reverse complement strand
AATATCGATATGGTAGGGATGGAATTAGCCCGAACCTAACGCTTGTGGACACTGTGTAAGACGTATGGTTGCCGTATATGGCAGCCTACGCAGTAGTGGTTGAAGCAAGAAGCTCGGTAACTTGTTGCCGAGTAGTTCACTTGGATGATTTGCATGACGGTCATAGCTGTCTTGAAAAAGTTCATCTTTTGTCTGAAAAAAACTGCTGGTATCTTTGGAAAGATGCATTGGTTTTAAATAAGATGAAAGTCCTTCCATTTTTAAAATCACCCTTTATAAAATAAATATAGCTGTACTTAAAAAAATATGTAAGTACTAACAAAATGATGGCGTTTATTATTATAGCAGGGATCAAAAAAAATAAAAGTCTTTTAAAAAAATTTTGAATATAGAATAAATCAAATGAATTCCGAGTGTCCACTATCAATTTGCTATTATTAAATAAAATGCAAATTTTTTATTGATTTTCTTCCTGTAATCCTCTATACTATAAATGGCGTGCTATGGGATTTCCCAAATATATGCACAATATACTTACGTTTGTAGTTTTAGGAGGAAAAATACTATGGTAAGAGCGATTGTAGGCGCCAATTGGGGCGACGAAGGAAAAGGAAAAATTACAGACATGCTTGGCCAGGAATCCGATATTATTGTAAGATTTCAGGGCGGAAGCAATGCAGGACATACAATCATCAATGATTATGGAAAATTTGCATTACATTTACTGCCATCGGGTGTATTCTATGGGCATACTACTAGTGTAATTGGTAATGGTGTAGCATTGAATATTCCTTATTTATTTAATGAAATTAATGAGATTGTGAGCAGAGGCGTTCCAAAGCCAAAGATTTTAGTTTCGGACAGAGCACAGATTTTAATGCCTTACCATATTGCATTTGATGCATATGAGGAAGAACGTCTGGGAGGAAAGTCCTTTGGTTCTACAAAGTCAGGTATTGCTCCTTTTTATTCTGATAAATATGCAAAGATTGGTTTTCAGGTAAGTGAATTATTTGCACCAGAAGAAGTATTAAAAGAAAAAGTAGAGCGTGTAGTTGCGATGAAAAATGTATTGTTAGAGCATTTATATCATAAGCCACTGCTTGATCCAGAAGAAGTTTATCGTACATTGTTAGAGTACAAAGATATGGTAGAGCCATATGTATGTGATGTTTCTTTATTCTTGCATAATGCGATTAAAGAAGGAAAGAATATTTTATTAGAAGGACAGTTAGGTTCTTTAAAAGATCCAGATCATGGTATTTATCCAATGGTTACATCTTCTTCTACGTTAGCTGCATACGGTGCAATTGGTGCTGGTATTCCACCATATGAAATTAAGAATATTACTACTGTAGTAAAGGCATATTCCAGTGCAGTAGGAGCTGGTGCATTTGTTAGTGAGATATTTGGAGAAGAGGCAGATGAATTAAGAAAGCGCGGTGGAGATGCTGGAGAATTTGGTGCTACAACAGGTCGTCCAAGACGTATGGGATGGTTTGATGCAGTGGCAACTCGTTATGGATGCCGTATTCAAGGTGCGACAGAAGTTGCATTGACAGTATTGGATGTGCTCGGCTATCTGGATGAGATTCCGATCTGTGTTGGTTATGAGATCAATGGTGAAGTGACAAAAGATTTCCCTACAACAGCAAAGCTTGAAATGGCAAAACCAGTATTAAAGAAATTACCTGGATGGAAATGTGATATCCGCGGTATTAAGAATTATGCAGACCTTCCAAAAGAATGCCGTGATTATATTGATACGATTGAAGCAGAAATTGGTGTTCCAATTACGATGGTATCAAATGGACCAGGTCGTGATGAGATTATCAAGAGAAAATAAAAATTTTTTATAACAAATAAATGAGAAAAGCTCTCTTTGTTCGATGAAAGCAATGGAACAAAGGGAGTTTTTTAGCACTTATAATTTTCATTATGTAATTAATATGCATGAAGATTCAAATAAAGACGGATTTAGTGGATTATTCAGTTTTTATAATACGGAAAAGAACGTAAGAGTGTCATTCCAGTCTGCACCATATATTTACAATACTGCAGAGAAATATTCGTTTGTGCAGCAGCTCCTATGTTTGGTTGTCGGAAAAATAGTTGCTGTTTGTAATAATAGTATATTTATGTTGTTGTAAAAAAATTAAATTAAGGGCATTTTTAACAAAAATAATAAGTAAATGCAGATATTTTTTGATAAAATGATTGACAGATACCGCTTTTATATTATATAATGATTAGAATAAATTGGTAAGAAAGGAAAATGAAAAATGAAGTTAAAACAAATTATGAAACAATTTATTGCAGTGACAACAGGTGTTGTTTTAACTACAACGGCAGTGCTTTCGCCATTTGCAGCAGACACACTTTCTTCAACCTACACCTATTCTGGTGGAGGATTAACATTTGAGAAAATTTCTCATCCAGATACTCCAGTAGAATCAGCGGATGGAATTGTTGACTATATTGGAAATGGTTCTATTGCTCCATATATATGTGGGGAAAGTGAAACTGGAAGAGGTGATCGTGGACAGTCCTATAGTTATGCCTCGCTATCCTACGGCGACTGGGTATATATCAATACGATGTATGGTGGCCTTGGTGTTTCTTCTATTCTTAATATTGGAATGGGGGGAGATGCAGAACTGTCTAAAGCTATTATGGATACCATGTACAATGGGCATTTGTATACGGGAGAACCAGATGATAACTACGCTGGCGGAGTACTTCTGAAATACAATGTTAAGACAGGAGAAACAAAAATTCTGATGTCCCGCAACACGAATGGACTCATTCCGACATTCAGAAATGCAGTAAAAATGAATGGAAAACTATATTTTGTTGGTATGGTAATTGACATGAAGAGTGGATTGTCACCACAAGAAATCAATCAGGCAATTGCAATACAAAGTGGTTTCCCATGCATTTACGAGATTGATCCAGAAAATAATGACAAAATGACATGCATTTACAACTGTGTAAATGTTGAAGAGTATAAGAAGCTTGTTGCGGATAATGTATTCACTTCCACGCGTGCGATTGGTACATATAAAGATGCTTTGATTGCAGGATGCCTTGATACAAATGGTGTTTTCATCAGTGCATCCAAGGATCCATCTGCAGGTAAAGATTCTTTCCAGATAATTGCAGATATGAACGACCTGTTTCATTATCCAGCTTACCATCGTTCTGATGCAAATGGCGGAGGCGGTATTTATCAGGTAATTGAATATAATGAAGCACTTTATGTTGTAGTTTGTACAGGTACAGCAGAGAGTAAAAATGAAGATACAGGTACGTTGAGAACGTTTGCGATTATAAAAGGAAAATGCAATGGGGAGATAACTGACAAATCTGCATGGTCTTGGTCTGTTTTGGCAGGTGATCCAAAGGATGGTGCAAAGTACCCATTTGGTCTTGATGAAGAACGTGTGAGTGCTGTTGCATGTACGCTTCAAGAATATGATGGATATCTGTATATTGGAGATTATAACGATGTAAGCAGTGCCCTTCAGGGATTTGTTCTCAGAAAGGATTTCATTACACAGGCAACCAATCTGCAGCAGTCTATCAATCTGTACCGCATGGATGAAAATGAGAATATTGAGAAGGTTGTTGGAGATCCGACTGTGAGATTCCCAGAAAGTAGTTCAGGTCTTGGTTCAGGATATTCTGACAGTGATGGCAATACTAATTTTGGAACGCATATGAATCAGTACACATGGCAAACAACTGTTTATAATGGCAAGATGTATGTAGGTACAATGGATACAACGACATTACTTGAGCCAATCGCTCAATTTACAAATGGTGATCTTCTGAACATGAGTTCAGAAGAATGGGAGAGTCAGATTATGTATCTGAGAACTCTTCTTGAATTGTTATTTGAAGAGAATGATACAACAGCGTATGCCTTAACTGAAAAAATAGATGAAGACAGCGCTGCTGAGATGGTAGAGGAAGCAATTTGGGCAGCGGAGGAACGTGAAAATAGAACTTCTTCTCGTATTTCTGCATTTGGACTGGATCCTAATGATGAGAAGTCAATTACACTGACAGAAGAACAAAAGAATACATTAATTGCGGGATTATTGGATGGAAGTATTGTAAAGGGAGAAATATCAGAAGATATAATGAATAAGTTGACTGAGATTAACAATATAATGAGCAGCATCTCAGATCTTATTGATACTACAGATATTGAGATATTCTCTAAGTATTATAATTTAGTGCTTGAAATGTTTACTCATATTTCTGATTTACTTCCGAAAAATGTTCAAAAATTATATGATATACTGTTAAGTGTTGCAACAAAAAAGAATTTGGTCGCTCTTGCAAAATCCGTGCAATATATGGCAGTTTCTGAGACTGGATTCGACTTATTTGAGATTGAGAATCATGAAGATGGTTCTGTAACGATTAATCCGATCAGTACGAACGGATTTGGAGACAGATTTAATCATGGTCTCAGAATTTTTGAAAAGACAGATGATTATTGGTTAATTGGTACTGCTAATCCATTCTATGGAACACAGTTATGGAGAACTGAGAATTTAGAGCCTGCTGAAGAAAAACAGCCAAGCGTTCAATATCGTACGCATGTACAAAATATTGGCTGGCAGCCTTATGTAGCGGATGGAGTAATGTCTGGAACGAAGGGGAAAGGACTTCGTCTGGAAGGAATTAATATCCGTCTGGATAATAATACAATTGGCGGAAGTATTGAATATCGTACCCATGTACAAAATATTGGTTGGCAGCCTTATGTATCAGATGGAGCAATGGCTGGAACAAGCGGCAAGGGCTTACGTTTAGAGGCAATTCAAGTTCGTCTTGCAGGAGCAATTTCTGAGAAATATGATGTATATTATCGTACCCATGTACAAGATCTTGGATGGCTTGGATGGGCAGCCAACGATGGAAAGTCTGGAACTGCAGGATTATCAAAGCGATTAGAAGGAGTTGAAATCCGCTTAGTAGAAAAAGGACAGGCAGCTCCTGGATCAACAGATAACGCTTATGTGACAAATAAGAAAGAGCCAAAACCAAGTGTCAGCTACACAACGCATGTACAAAATATTGGCTGGCAGGAAGAAGTGATGGATGGAGCAATGTCCGGAACAAGGGGCAAAAGTTTAAGATTGGAAGGAATCAAGATTCATGTCAATGGTGATGGATTAAAGGGCGGAGTGGAATATACAACTCACGTACAGAATATTGGTTGGCAGCCTTATGTATCCAACGGCGAAATGGCTGGAACAAAGGGCAAAAGTTTAAGACTCGAAGGAATTAAGATTCGTTTGACAGGAGAATTAGCACAGAAGTACAGCATAGAATATCGTACCCATGTACAGAATGAAGGCTGGCAGAAGTGGGTAAGAGACGATGCAGTGTCCGGAACAACTGGAAAGAGCTTACGCTTAGAAGGAATTGAGATTCGATTAATCAAAAAATAAGCTAAATTTATGGAATGTCAAGATTATAAGATAGCGGTGTCTGTTTGGACACTGCTATTTTTAATAAAAAGGAGGATAATATGTTTTTTCATAAAAAAAAGAAAGTACAGACAGCATCCTACGATCGCACAAAGAAAATTCCAGTCATTCGCAGCAGTATATGTACGGGAGAGAAAGTAGCAGGATTTAAAGAGATTACAACTGGAAAATTTGAAGATTTGATGTGCATTCGTACGAATAAAGATTACCAAAACTTTTTGACTGTATATGGGATTCAAGAAGACGAAATAAAGAAAGAGTATTAAAGAAGGGATCATTTCCTGCTTGCCCCCAACCATTTTGATATGTTGATGGATGGGGGCGATGTTTATTATAATTTCAAGTGAATTGGAATTCCATTGTTATAGCGGACTGTGGCTTCTCCTTGAATTAATGGAAGAAGATAATTCATTAATTCTGGTGTAATATCATTTCCTGCTTCATTAATCCAAGAAAGAGGAACTTTTTTCTCTTGATTTGCGATCTGTTCGATTGGAACGGAGCAAAATTCAATTTGGTAGTGTTCTGTGTCAAGGCGGCGGATTGCACTCATTTCTCCGCTTCTTCCCTCTAACATTGCTGCGACTGCTTTAGAACCAAGCATTTGTGATTCAATCAAGTCAGTATTGCTTGCAATATGAGCTGCCGCACGCTGCATTAAATTTAACTCAATAGAACGTACTTTACATCGGATTTTTTTACGAACAAGTTCTTCTAAACAACGAGCTGCGCCAGCGATATATTTATGACCGAAATTATCGGTTTGACCTGGTTGTGACTGTTCTGAAATATAAACACCATTTTCATCATGAATTCCCTCACTTACTGCTACAAGGACGGAAGACTGGTGTTCTAATTTAGAGCGGACATCTTGTAAAAATTGGTCACAAGAAAATGGGCGTTCGCAAAGATAAATAAGGTCAGGACCTTTTCCTCCATTTACCCGGGCGAGAGCAGAAGATGCAGTAAGCCATCCAGCATTTCTTCCCATTATCTCTATAATTGTAACACTTTTTTGCATATATGCATTTGTATCGCATACAAGCTCTGTAAAAGTAGCAGCAATATATTTTGCAGCAGAGCCGAATCCTGGACAGTGATCAGTTCCCATTAAGTCATTGTCAATTGTCTTTGGCGCACCCATAATAAAAATATCATGAATTTGATGACGAATAAAATATTGATTGAGCTTCATAACAGTATCCATAGAATCATTACCACCAATATAGACAAAATAGCCAATATTGTATTTACGAAAAATCGCAACAATTTTTTCATATTCTTCTTCGCAAACATTATGATCTTTTAATTTATATCGGCAAGAGCCAAGAGCGGCGGAAGGTGTTTGACAAAGACTGTGTAATATTTCGGTGTTTGAGATTGATTCTGTTAAATTAACAAAAGTTTCTTTCATAACACCTTCAATTCCATTTAAGGCGCCATAGACCGTACCGATTTTATCGCTGATCTGTGCCTGAGATATTACTCCTGCTAAAGTAGCATTGATTGCTGCTGTAGGACCACCGGATTGACCTACCAATAAATTTTTTGTTGTCATTGCATAGACTCCTCTCGTATGATGGATTGTAAATTCGGAATCATTGTGAATTTCACAATTAATTTTAGGTAATAGTTACAGAATACAGCTAATATAAGGTTACAGTGTGTTTGCCTTTACTGAATGATAACTAAAAAACAAGCTGTACATTAGGCACACATTATAGCATATTAAAAAGAAAATGACAAGGCTCAGAAAGAGATAAAACAGCTCTGTAAAGTAAATTTCCATTTTCTCCTATTTATTGTTGATATTTCAAGTCGTATCTGCAAATATCTCCAAAATCCACAGCAACATCGATTTGATCTCTACTTATCCACAGATGCAGGCTGCATTTTCTCCTGTGCCTTGTTTTTTTCTGTTTTTATTCACATTTTTTCACTTATCCACTTTACCAGAATTCCGGAATATGTTATAATGGTTCCTGTTGTGGGACAACGCATGTTCCCGTCTGAAATATATCTTCCCTTGCAAGGACTCTTCCAAAGTAACAGAGCAGGCTGGAAGATATATTTTTTATTTTGGCTTTTATTTCATGATCTTTATAATATCTCAGTTCAAACAGCTGACGGATCAGGTCACTGATCTGTATCAGCAGATAGTGGTTTTTCATTGCTGTATAATTGCAGCTGTTTACATTGGTAATCTTAAATCGGTGGTTCTTCTGACTGTTAAAGCCTTCATTTTCTATTTTCCACCGTTTTCGTCCCGCTTTTGATATTCCCAATGCGTTCCTTCTGGTGATTTCATAGCTGGTTACCCACTGGAACATGGTTATGTTTTCCTTTTCTTCCCCATTTTCCTTTACCTTTTTCTTTTCCTTCCGCTCGAGCACATTTCATTTCCGCTTTTCTGTCTCTATTCCATTTACCCATTTCATTTCCTGACTGCTGTTTTCCGATTCACGGTCTTTCCGTGTGTGAAATTCTCTGGCTACTTCCGGCATTGCCCCGTCTTTCAGGCGTATAATATATTCCCACCTGTTTTTCTCGCAGATTGAAAACACCGATTCCGTTGTATAAAGTCCATCTGCCAGAATGCAGATCGGCAGCCTGGGGAATACCTTTTTCAGCTTTTCTGTCAGACGTTTGAATGCTTTTGACTCACAGTCCTGCTTGATTTCTTCTTCATTCATTTCTTTCTGGCGCTGGGCATCTTCTGCATTATTTTCAATAAATTCCGAAGCAATACTCACTACGAAACCATCTCCCAGTACGATCTTTGCTTCCAGTACCACATGATACCATGTCGTACTCTCTTCATCCGTTTCCCGGTTCCTGTGTGTTATATGGAGGCAGCGCTCATCATTCTCTTTCTTAAAACTGCACAGTCTTGTACCATCCACGATCACCAGCCATTTCCTG
>JALFSR010000007.1 GCA_022778745.1 Clostridiales bacterium | reverse complement strand
GTCTGTTCTGGTGTCGTCTGTTCTGGCGTTGTCTGTTCTGGTGTTGGCTTCGGTGTAGGCTTTGTCTGTTCTGGTGTTGGTTTTGTTGACTCTGGTGTAGGTTTTGTCGGCTCTGGCATCGGCTTTGTTTGCTCTGGCTCTGGTGTTGTTGGTCCTGGTATTCCTGGATCTATTAATCCTCCACTTTCTACCTCATCCTGCGCATAAATACTCTCTTCATATGATACTCCACTCTCCGAATATACTTCTTCCTGAGCAGCGGCTGGAATAACAGCCATCATCATATATACCACAGTTACTGCACATATGCCTGCTAATTTTTTTCTATATTTTTTCATGATCATTCTCCTGTCAATATTCACTACAACTATAATTATCTTATTTTTGTTCTATTATGTCAAGCCACCCGAAACAAATTTTTTAGTACAATTTTATCATATAGACAAAAGTTTTTTTACTGCCTGATGCATATCTGGAACACTTCTATAAGCGCGAATCAATTCTTTCTCTTCGCTGCTTAGCATTAATACTGCCGCTTCCTTTTTATATCCAAATGTATTCAATACATCATCAATATGATACATAGAGCATAAGACAAGCAGTGTATTTGCTGTTGGCTGCGTTTGTCCGCTTTCCCAACCATAAATCGTCTTTGGAGCAGCAAATATACCATATTCTTTTAAACGTTCTGATACTTCCATTATAGTAAGATGGTTCATTTTTCGACATTGTTTTAAAATTTCTGCGATTTTAGGATTTTTCATCTTTATCCCTCCAAAACAAATATTATCTTCTATTTCCTAAGATTAGAAGATTTTATCTTTATAGGTTAATTAAACCCTTATATCCATTCTTTCAACCTACCCTTGTATTCCTGTATTTTTGATAATCTTTATCTTATTGTTTTATCAAATGATATTTCTACTTTCATTATAAGGGCTGCCCTTAAAAAGTCAACCTACTTTTTTCTTTTGTTATATTAAGAAAATAAAGCTAATATTCGAAATTCACTTTACTTATAAAAAAAGCTTTTGCATTAAAATCTAACTCCTAACACAAAAGCTTTTCTCTTCAATCTCATCATCAGCAAATCAAATACTAAAGCAGACATGCAAAATCTACTTGATCAAATCAGCGATTATGCTTCATCAATTGCTTTTCCAATATCATTTCTCTTGTATTTATTTGCAAATTGAATCCATTCTGTCGCTGCATAAGCGTTTGCTCTTGCCTGTTTTAAGTCTGCTCCCTTTGCAGTCACGCCAAGTACACGTCCCCCGTTTGTCACAAACATATTGTCAGCTTTCTTTGTTCCTGCATGGAATACATAGTAGCCGTCCTGATTTTCAAAACGCTCCAATCCTTCAATTGGATAACCTTTCTCATAATGTTCTGGATAACCATCTGAAGCTAATACAACACAGACAGCTGCATTATCTTCAAAATCTAATTCGATCTGATCTAATGTTCCATCTACACATGCTTCAAACACATCTACAATGTCATTTTTCATACGAGGAAGAACAACCTGCGTCTCTGGATCTCCAAAACGAGCATTGTATTCTAATACTTTTGGTCCATCAGCTGTCAACATTAATCCAAAGAAAATGATTCCTTTAAATGGTCTGCCTTCTGCCTTCATTGCATCTACCGTTGGCTGATAAATATACTTCTGGCAGAATTCATCTACTTCTTTTGTATAGAATGGACTTGGAGAGAATGTTCCCATACCTCCTGTATTTAATCCCTGGTCTCCATCTTTTGCACGTTTATGATCTTGTGCAGATGTCATAATCTTAATTGTGTCCCCATCCACAAAGGAAAGAACAGAAACTTCACGTCCTGTCATAAATTCCTCAATTACAATCGTATTACCTGCATTTCCAAAATGCTTATCAAGCATTAACTCTTTTACACCAGCTTTTGCCTCTTCTAATGTATTGCAAATTAATACACCTTTTCCAAGAGCTAATCCATCTGCCTTTAACACGATTGGCATTTTTGCTGTTTCCAAATATTCCAATGCTTCTTGTGCACTGCTGAAGTTTTCATATGCAGCAGTTGGAATATTGTATTTTTTCATTAAATCTTTAGAAAAAGCTTTTGATCCTTCCAAAATCGCTGCATTTTTGCGAGGTCCAAATACACGTAATCCCTCTGCTTCAAATACATCAACAATTCCGCCAACTAATGGATCATCCATTCCAATTACAGTTAAATCAATTGCATTATCCTTTGCAAATGCTGCTAATTTATCAAATTCCATCGCTCCAATTGGAACACATTCTGCTACTTGTTCGATTCCAGCATTACCTGGTGCACAATAAATTTTGTCAACCTTTGGACTTTGTGCCACTTTCCATGCAATTGCATGTTCTCTTCCGCCACTTCCAACAATTAATACTTTCATAGTATCCTCCTACTTCACACCACCAAAAAACTGCGGCATTATTCACCTAAAATCGTCACTTTTCCGTCTGTTACCTGCACTTTTCCACGAGCAATTAAATCAATTGCCTGTGGCATAATTTTCCATTCTGCCTGTTCCATAACACGACGCTGCAATACTTCAGGAGTATCTCCCTGCTGTATTTCCACTGCTTTTTGAAGAATAATTGGACCAGTATCCGTTCCTTCATCTACAAAATGTACGGTAGCTCCTGTCACTTTTACTCCTCTGGCAAGTGCTTTTTCATGTACTGTTAAACCATAATATCCTTTTCCGCAGAAAGATGGAATTAACGATGGATGAATATTGATGATTCGATTTCTGTATTTTTTCACAAGTGCCGGAGGCAAAATAAGAAGACAGCCTGCAAGTACAATCAAATCAACACCGTATGGTTCAATCGCCTCTAAAAAAGCCTCATTAAATGCTTCTCGGTCTGGAAAATCTTTTGGAGAAATACATCTTGCCTCAATTCCTGCTTTTGCTGCACGCTCTAAAGCATATGCTTTTTTATTATTACTAATTACAAATTCAATAGATGTATCATGAATCGTACCATCCTTAACTGCATCAATAATTGCCTGCAGATTGGTGCCGCCTCCACTGACAAGTACACCAATTTTCATCATACTAATATAACTCCTTTTTCTCCATTTTCTACATGGCCAACTACATATGCCTTTTCTCCCGCTGCTTCTACTGCTGCGATTGTCTTTTCTACATCAGCTGGATTAATTGCAAGAACCATTCCAAGTCCCATATTGTATGTGTTATACATCATCTTTTCTTCAATATTTCCTTCTTTTTGAAGCATCTTAAAGATTGGAAGAACTGGATAGCTGTCTTTCTTAATCACTGCATATTTTCCTTCTGGAAGCATACGTGGTACATTTTCATAAAATCCGCCGCCTGTAATATGGCTGCATCCCTTTACTGTAACACCAGCTTCTTTAATATTTCTTAATGTCTTTACATAAATCTTTGTTGGAGTTAATAATGCTTTTCCAAGTGTTGTGCCAAGTTCTTCATGATAAGTATCCAAATTTTCTTTTGTCATCTCAAATACTTTACGTACAAGAGAGAAACCATTAGAATGTACACCGCTAGAAGCAATTCCAACTAAAATATCTCCATCTGCAATTTCAGCACCTGTAATCAGATCTTTTTCATCTACAACACCAACTGCAAATCCTGCTAAGTCATATTCATCAATTGGATAGAATCCTGGCATTTCTGCAGTTTCTCCACCGATTAATGCAGCATTGGACTGTGCACAGCCATCTGCAACTCCTTTTACAATCATTGCAATCTTTTCTGGTACATTTTTTCCACATGCAATATAATCCAGGAAGAATAACGGCTCACCGCCTGCACATGCAATATCATTTACACACATTGCCACACAGTCAATACCAACTGTGTCGTGTTTATCCATAATGAATGCTAATTTCAGCTTTGTTCCAACGCCGTCTGTTCCAGATACTAATGTAGGTTTTTCCATGTTTTTAAATGCTTCCATAGAAAATGCACCCGAAAATCCGCCAATATTTGTAAGCACTTCTTTTCTCATTGTCTTCTTAATATGTTCTTTCATCAATTCTACGGATTTATATCCAGCCTCGATATCTACTCCTGCGTTCTTGTAATCCATAATTTCCTCCTTTTGGATCTGAATCCTCTGCTCTTTTCTTTATTTGTACTATTATTTGTCTGTTACATTTGCTTTAAATACTCTTCGTATTTTATTTCCTCTAATTTAGCAGCTTTTCTCTCCACCATTGTCTCAAGTGACTTTACATATTCTTCTACGCGTATAGAAAGTTCTTCGTCTTCTACTGCAACAATTTTTGCTGCAAGTAAACCTGCATTCAATGCACCGTTAATTGCAACTGTCGCAACTGGAATTCCAGGAGGCATCTGGCAAATGGAATATAAGGAATCTACTCCGCCAAGTGCCTTTGTCTGTACTGGTACTCCAATAACTGGAAGAACGGTCATTGCAGCAGTCATGCCTGGAAGGTGTGCTGCGCCTCCCGCACCTGCAATGATTACTTTTAATCCGCGCTCTTTTGCAGAATGTGCATATTCATACATTTTATCTGGTGTACGATGAGCAGAAACAACGGTTAATTCATAAGGAACTTTCAGCTGATCCAACATCTCTGCCGCTTTACTCATAACTGGCAAATCGGAATCACTTCCCATAATAATACCAACAACTGGTTTCATGTGCATATCCTCCTAAGTATTTATTTTGAAAATAAGTTTGACAAATCTATCGGAAAGAAAGCGCAGCGTGTGCTTTCCTTACCTGCTCTAATGCTTCTTCAATTGTATCGGCAGTCGCTGTAATATGCCCCATCTTTCTGCCATCTACAACCTTTTCTTTTCCATAAATGTGAATCTTTACATCTGGGTATTTGTATGCTTCCTCTAATCCAAGCACTTCTGCTTCTGAAGAAGAATGATCTCCAATAATATTTTTCATAGCAGTCGGACGAATTAATCCTGGATTGCCAAGCGGCATACCAAGAATTGCACGAATATGCTGCTCATATTGAGAAGTATAACATCCCTCAATGGTATAATGACCGGAATTGTGAGGACGTGGTGCAAGCTCATTGACAAGCACATGCCCTTCTTTTGTGACAAATAACTCAATACATAACATGCCATAAGCATCAAACGCTTTTAAGCAGTCTTTCGCAACTTGCATTCCTTCTGCTTCTGTCTCTTTACTGATTTTTGCTGGAACAGTTGTTTCATCCAAAATACTATTTTTATGAACATTTTCTGCAATTGGATATACTGCAATATCGCCATTTAAGCTTCTGCACGCAAGGATGGAAACTTCTTTTGTAAAATCAATACAACGTTCCACCATTAACTCTATTTTGTCAGCTCCAAGTGCCCGATAACCTGCTTCAACTTCATCTTGATTGGCAATGACATAATTTCCTTTTCCGTCATATCCTCCTGTACATGTTTTTAAAACAAGTGGATAGGAAAACTTCTCTGCACATGCCTTAATGTCTTCGATGGAATGTACGGATACAAAATCTGGGACTGGAATGTCATGTTTTCTCATCCATTCTTTTTGACAGAACTTATTTTGTATGAGTTCTAATGTTTTACTTGATGGATAGACTGGTGTTCCTGTTGCTTCTATCTCCTTTAATGCTTCCACACTAATATGTTCAAATTCATAGGTTACTACATCAACTCTTGATGCCATTCGTTTAATTGCATCAATGTCTTCAAATCCTGCAACGATATGCGAATTTACAATATTATGAGCTGGGCATTTTACGGTCGGATCTACAATTGAAAACTCATAATCCATACGTCTTCCATCTAAGATCATCATCTTGCCTAGCTGTCCGCCGCCAATAATACCAATTTTCTTCATCTGCGTCCCCTCGCGATTCTATTTAATCGCAACGATTCCTTTCTATTATAATGTTAGGGTCAAAAGGTATTTTGACCCTGATATCATTTAGTTGTTCCGTCAACATTCTACTAATAATTCTTCAAAACGTCAACTACTTTTCCAACGCTTCATTTAATTCTTCTGTTCCTGGCAATACAAAACGAGAATCTAATATAATTGGAATTTCGGTTCCATCTTCTTTTACTGCATAAATTGCTCCAAGTTCATTATATGGAATTGTAGCATCTGTATGACAAGCAAAATAAGCACTTTTCGGTTCAGTCTTTCTTAAAGCGGAACACTCATTTTCTCGTGCAATAATTTCTTTTCCATTTGGATTAAATACAGCAAGATCTTCACTGTGAGAATAACATGTATCTCCTAATGCAAAATGTGGTCCTGTCTTTTCTGCAATTAAAATCGGAAGACGATTAAAAATATGATATTGATGTCCCATTGCATATGCGGTTGTGTTTGTTCCAATCGCAAATTCTCCCATTGGAAGAGTATCTCTGTGATAAAGTAAATTTTCTTTTATATAGGCTTTGTTTTCTTCTTCTGAATCGAAGTTTTTGCACGTATATTCTTTTACCATTCCATCTTCAAATACAAGCTCAAGTTCCTTATATTCCAATCCTCTCATAAACACACGGCTAATATGCAGTAGTCCATTTGTTCCTGTTAAAACTGGTGAAGTGAATACTTCTCCAACTGGAATATTGACATCTGCAGTACAGTTTTCAAAATTTGTCTGTGTCTTTGGATCATCAAGCGTATGAAGCTGAATAACAAGATCAGTCTTATTTGTTCCTTTTCCTTTTACTTTAACAAATCGTCCCTGATCCAATGCATCAATAATTGTCTGCTGAATTGCTTCATATTTTTGATTATTTAACGTATTTACTTTCATTGTCTCTCTGAAAATTTCTTCAAAGTTTTCCCCGATCTCTGGAATTGGGAATGCAATGATTGTAAAACTTGTTTCTTCTTCTGGCAAATATTCATTTGTAATTGCACGTACTTCATTTGATAATTCTACTGCAATCGCACGCTGCTTTTCACTGAATTTATGAGAGGCTGGATTATTTTTTGGTTCAAATGGAATTTCTCCAAATGTCTCTAGTACAACTGGTCCTGCATACTTGCTTGCTGCCTCTTTATTTTCTTCATACGTAACACGAAATACTTGTGTACGACGTTCTTTGTATTGACGATCCAAATATACTGCATTATCATAGCGGTGGTCGTATACAAACTGACGGTTTGCTGGTGTTGTTGCAATCATTGTATGGCGATACGTCGGCTCTAATCCTCGTTCTCTCCAAAGAGGCAGACTTGCTTTCACTAATGGCTCCAAACCAAGTGAATAACGTATTTCAAATCGATTTTTCTTTGACAAGTCTCTCTTTGTTACTTCAAATCCTCTGCAATATCCATCCACAAACGTACGAGCTGTTTCCCGCAATGTATCTTCATCCATCTCACTTAAAAACTGTGCCATTTTTAATTCATTTTCTGTCACATTCATTCCATACTGATACAGATAACGCACATCTTTTCCTGCCTGCTCTACAATCTCCCCATAGCATGTATTTCCTAATAAAATCAAATCTTCCACATGCTGACGTGCAAATAAATCGCAATAGTCACTGTAGAACCAATAAATGGCATCCTGAACTTCAGATGGATGCACATCATCTTGTTCCATTAAATTATAAACTTCAATAAATAGTTCCGCATATACTGTGAAATTTTCAAGCCGTTTTGCATAGGCAAATAAAATCATCTGATACATTTCTGCGTAAAGCATCGAAAATAATTTTCCAAATGGCTCTCCCATCTTTTCCACACTGTAAGATGGATTTGCATAGCTTGTATTATAATGATCTCCTGCAATGTCTTCATATAATGCACGGTTATCTTCTTGAAGCTGTTCTAATGTTCCTTTTGCTTCTTTTTTTGCAATTCGTACTACTTTTAATACAAATTCTGCAACTGTTTGAAAATAATTACGATACGGTTCTTTGACTTCTGCCGATTCTTTCATCTGACTGATTCGATCCATCGCAAGTAAAAACCGTTCCTGCAATGTCTCATTATTATTTTTCCACATATACTCTCCTTACACGGTACGCATACCGATCACAAATAAAATAATCACAATAATCATCAAAAGTACATTGGCTGCAATTCCAATTTCATCTATCATATGCAGACATTCTTTCTGCTTTTTTCCGCTTACACCAAAGACAATTCCAAATATACTGCCAATCAAAACAAAAAATTCTACAATTCCAATTATTTCACTCGCCTGACCAGCATTCCAAAACGCATTCCAAAAGCTGATAATTAAACCAATAATCTCTACAAGAAAAAATACACAAGACCATATTCCGTCTTTGCTGAAACTATACTTTCCTATCGTAACTGTTTTTGTCACTGCTTTTTTCTTCATAAACTCCTCCTGTCACCGTTCTCTCCATGCTGCAGCTGCTTTCGTAAATATGAGATAAAAACCATATCCCATGATTCCTCCAATTGTATTTAAAAGAAGGTCATCTACATCAAAACTTCCTGTGCAGCTTACGAGCTGACACGTCTCTATAAGCAAAGTTGCAGTAAATGAAGTAAGTATCATAAGAACAGTACCTCGCATTTTCGGAAATGCCATTGGAACTAAAAAGCCAAGCGGCATGAACCCAACAATATTACCTCCAATGTTTAAAATAACAGAACGTATCCCCAGTGTTTCTATATTATTTAAAAACCGTTTAATCTCTTTGAATGGTTCCAGATTATAAGAGTACGTTCTTCCTATTTGTTCTCTGCCCATTAATTTGGCAAACAGTAAGAAATAAATAATTACTGCCAAATAAATAATTAATAGAATACACCAGATCACTCTGCCTCTATTTTTTTGTCTCAATTCATAATCCTCCCATATATGCAAAGGCTGCTACACAGAAATCCATTTCCCGTTCTTGCGCAGCAGCCTATTTGCTCCGTTGATCTAAGTAAGGCAGACCTTTCTAATCTACTTTACGATTTTCCTGTAAACGCAGACTGCCCGTTCTGCATTTCCAAGATTAAAAAATTAAATTTTTTTTGTTCACCAACAATCTTGCTCCATTTACAATCATAAGAATTCCAGTCACAATTCCTGTTACAAGTACAATGACACCAAGCGCAATACTTCCTCCACCAATCTGAGACATCAGACGATAATATTTTTCATTCATCTCTATTCTCCTTTTGATTATTTGTTATTTTCTGCACCATACTTCTTATAATATGCATCAATTGCTGCCATTAATGTATCATCAATAATAATCTTTCCCTTGTACTCTTTATTATACAAATGTTCAATTACTTCTGCCATTGTAACAATCGCAGTTGTCTGTAAACCATAATTTTCTTGAATCTCTGCTAATGCACTCTTTGTACCTTGTCCGCGTTCCATACGGTCTACAGATACAACAAGACCAAGTACATTGACATCTCCCTGTGCCTGGATAATTGGAAGTGTCTCTTGAATAGAAGTACCGGCTGTCGTTACATCTTCAATAATTACAACTTTATCTCCATCCTTGATTGGGCTTCCAAGTAAAATTCCCCTATCTCCATGATCCTTTACTTCTTTTCGATTAGAGCAATAGCGGATATCGACATCATACATCTCAGACAAGGACATAGAAGCTGCTACTGTCAATGGAATTCCTTTGTAAGCTGGTCCAAATAATACATCAAAATCAGTTCCAAACTTTGCCTGAATTGCCTTTGCATAATATTCTCCAAGTTTACGAAGCTGTGCTCCAGTACGGTAAAATCCAGTGTTTACAAAAAATGGAGTATTTCTTCCGCTCTTTGTCACAAAATCACCAAACTTCAAAACTTCGCAGTCAATCATAAATTCAATAAACTCTTTCTTATACTGTTCCATATCATTCTCCTCTCGTTACTTTACAATTCCAATTAATTCATTAATATCATTGCAGCCATGCTGCTTCATATATGCTTTTATTCCTTCTGCTACTTCCACTGTAGCATATGGATTATAAAAGTTTGCTGTACCAACAGATACTGCCGTTGCTCCCGCTAAAATAAATTCCATCGCATCTTCTGCCGTTGCAATTCCGCCCATACCAATAATCGGCACAGATACAGCATTTGCCACTTGATAAACCATGCGTACTGCGATTGGCTTTACTGCTGGACCAGACAGTCCTCCCGTCTTATTTGCAATTGCAAAACACTGGCGATGAATATCAATCTTCATTCCAGTCAACGTATTAATCAGAGAGAGTACATCGGCTCCGCCTGCTTCTGCTGCTTTTGCCATCGTTGTAATATCAGTTACATTTGGACTCAGTTTCATAATAATTGGCTGTTTTGCTTTTGCTTTTACTGCCTTTGTAATTGCTTCTACCGCCTTCGGATCTTGACCAAACGTAATGCCACCTTCTTTTACATTCGGACAAGAAATATTAATTTCTAATAAATCTACTGGTTCATCTGCAAGACGTTCTACTACTTCCAAATAGTCTTCTGTACTTTTTCCACATACATTTACAATAATCTTTGTATCATACTGTTTTAAAAATGGAATATCTCTTTTTACAAACACATCAATTCCTGGGTTTTGCAGCCCAATTGCGTTTAACATTCCGCCTGTCGTCTCTGCAATACGAGGAGTCGGGTTTCCTGGCCATGGCACATTCGCAACACCCTTTGTTACAACGGCACCAAGGCGGTTTAAATCTACAAATTCACTATATTCTGCACCAGATCCAAATGTTCCTGAAGCAGTCATAACTGGATTTTTTAATACTACTCCAGCAAGATTTACAGAAGTATTTAACATTATAATTCAACCTCCTCTGCCGCAAATACTGGACCATCTTTACAAATTCTCTTATTGTGCACATGGGTATGTTCATCTATATCTTTGGATTTACATACACATGCAAGACATGCTCCAATTCCACATGCCATTTTTTCTTCCAGAGAAATATAACATTCCATCGTATTGTCTTTAGCATATTGCTTTAATGCACGAAGCATCGGTGTAGGACCACACGCATATATAATCTGTGCATCTAACTCATTAGCATGAATTGCATCAATGACATTTCCCTTTGTTCCAACGCTTCCGTCTTCTGTCGCAACATAAACATCTGCGTAAGGTTCAAATGCATCTTTTAAAAATAACTGTTCATCTCTATATCCAAGTATCACTTGTTTTTCACAGTTTAAGCGTTTGGCAAGTTCCAACATCGGAGGAATTCCAATTCCTCCCCCAATCAAAAATGCCTTTTTTTCTTTTAATGGAAAACCATTTCCAAGCGGTCCCATAATCTCAATTGAATCGCCTGCCTGATAGGAAGAAAATTCCTTTGTTCCTGCGCCTGCAATTCGATATACGATTCTAAGACGATCGCCTTCTATCTCACAAAGACTGATCGGACGAGGCAAAAGATTCCCTCCATCCTTTGTATATACAGAAATAAACTGACCGCATACTGCTTCCTTTGCAATCTTTTCTGTCTGAATCCACATGCTGAAAATGTCACTGCCTAACTGCTCTTGTGAGAGAACAATTGCTGTTTCTTTACACTTTGCCATACTTTCCTCCTGACCTGACATAAAAATCCCACCTGCTGCTTCATGCTCATCGCATCCACAGCGGGGGATTCTTTCCTTCGATTAAAAAATACTTCTAATATCTTCAATCATATCAATCACAGCTGCTCTAGATGCATCTGCAAAATTTTCTGACCCAAACTTTGCATACTTTTCCTGCTTATAAGCAGCAATAATGCCACGAGAGGAGTTTACAATTGCACCCAATCCATCTTCATTGAAATATGGACGCAGTGAATCGGCAGTACCTCCTTGTGCACCGTAACCAGGTACTAAAATATATGTCTTAGGCATTACTTTACGAAGTACTTTTCCCATCTCTGGATAAGTTGCACCAACTACACAGCCAACATAGCTATAGGATTCTCCCATATGCTCTGCTCCCCACTGTGCTACTTTTTCACCAACTAATTCATATAAAGGCTTTCCATTTACAAGCTGATCTTGGAATTCTCCACTAGATGGATTAGAAGTCTTAACTAACACAAAAATACCTTTATTTTCTTCTTTACAAACTTTAATAAATGGCTCAATACCGTCAGAACCAAGGTAAGGATTTACTGTAGCAAAATCTTCATCAAAACCAGCAAACGTTTTACTTCCAACCTGAACTTTTCCAAGATGTCCAACTGCGTATGCAGCAGAAGTGGAACCAATATCGCCACGCTTTACATCACCAATAACAACTAATCCTTTACTCTTACAATAATCCACTGTCTTTTTGTAAGCAATCATGCCAGGAATTCCAAACTGCTCGTACATCGCAATCTGAGGCTTAACTGCAGGAATTAAATCCCATGTTTTATCTATGATTTGCTTATTAAACTGCCAAATTGCATCTGCAGCACCTTCCAGTGTCTCTCCATATTCACTCAAAGATTTCTTTACAATATGCTCTGGTACATAAGAAAGCATTGGGTCTAACCCTACTACAACTGGTGCATTCAGTTTCTTGATCTTATTTACTAATTGATTAATCACAAAAGATCCTCCAATCTTATTATTATTCTGACAGTTTCTATCCATACTGTCTTCCTTTATTGTATTCAATGATTCAAAGCAGAACTTTCCTACTTTGCTGATTTGATTATAACATAATAACATACAACAACGCAAGTT
This sequence comes from Clostridiales bacterium, assembly GCA_022778745.1. Classification (GTDB taxonomy): domain Bacteria; phylum Bacillota; class Clostridia; order Lachnospirales; family Lachnospiraceae; genus Fimimorpha. The sequence continues at coordinate 7,638 of JALFSR010000007.1, read as the reverse complement.
TCTTCACAGTCTTTTTCAACTCTAAATTTAGTTAAAAAATTGTTAAAAATCGCTTGACAAACTACATCTTCCGCGCTATAATAGACGATGTATTCAATAATTGTTATGCGCGAGTGGCTCAGTGGTGGAGTATCGCCTTGCCAAGGCGAGGGTCGCGGGTTCGAATCCCGTCTCGCGCTTTTTTTATTTGCAAAAATAGAACTCTGGCACTTACATCAATCACAATTCAAGCTGCTTAATTTCATCCCAAATCATCCACATCTGAATTCCGCATCGTTCTATTTCCCCAAATACTTTCTGTGCTCCTTCATCACTATGCAGCCAATTTTCCTTTGTAATACCAGTATCAACTGGATGAATCATTAATGTTACTTCTGGAAAAATCTGCTCATAATAGATCTGACATCTCCTTGCATGAAATGCGTGACAACATACAATCGCTTTTTTTATTGAAATCTCATTCTGTTCCAGACATTTTTTTGATAAAATCGCATTTTCATACGTATAAGTCGCCTGATTTTCTTTTAAAATACATGATTCTGGAACACCATTTTTTATTAATACATCCTTTAAAAAATCCCACTCTGTCTCGTATGATCCATTATATTTTTCTTGTTTTGATACAACACCTGCAAAATGACCTAAATTAATACTATATTTGCCTGATGGAAGAAGCCATTTTGCCAATCCCTGGTGATAAAGTTTTGCGGCTTCCTCTGCCATTTGAGGGAATCCGTTACCTGGAATAAAAATAATATCTGCTGGTTCGAGCTTATCCTCAACAAAAATAAAATCCTCAATATCTTGTAAATATTTTCGTTTCATAAATTCAATAATATGCTCCTTTCAATTGACTTTAAGCTTTTATGCATTTTTATATTGTTTCTGACAACACTTCTCAAAACAATAGTTTCTTCTGCTTTTTATTTTATCATACTGCTATTCCTGTTTTATTACAATCCTGTTTTTTAATTTTTCTTCCTACTTGATCCAGTTAAAATACTGCACAATCTTTTTTCTACCGTCATATAGTATAACAAACTTATTAACACGAACCCGAAAAACACAATATGTGTTTTTCGGGTTCGTGTACAGCAACAAATGGAACTATTCCTATTGCTGCTTGAATAGAAAAGGTTTGACATTTATGAAATTTTTCGATTTTGCAATTATTGGGGGCGATAAAAGACAACAGTATTTACATCAAATACTTTTAGAACATGGCTATTCCGTAATCTGTTACGGAATTACTCCCTGTTTTGCAACAACGGCTTCTTCTCTTAAAGAAGCATGCCACTGCTCTAAAACAATAATCGCCCCCATTCCATTTTCTAGAAACAAAAAAACACTCACACAGCTTCCAGGGGAATCCCCTGTTTTTATAAATGCATTACTTACACTGTTATCACCAGATTATACAATGATCGCAGGAATGATTCCTCCTATTTTTTCTGCTCATTGTCATTGCATTGATTTGATGAAGCAAGCATCTTTTGTAACAGCAAACAGCATTGTAACAGCGGAAGTGGCGACTGCAACAGCAATTTTGCATATGCCAGATAAGTTATATGGATGTCCATGCCTTGTCACAGGCTATGGACATTGTGCTAAAGCTTTGGCTCATTGCCTTTCCCAACTACATGCCAATGTCAGCATTACCGCCCGTTCTCCGTCTGCATTGTATGAAGCAGAACAAGACGGATTTTGTGCCATTAATTTATCCAAGCTGACACCCTATCTTGCTTCATTTTCAATAATTTTTAATACAATTCCTGCTCCTATCTTTTCCAAAGAAAGGATTATGGAATGTCAGCCTTGTACACTCTATTTAGAACTTGCTTCTTCTCCAGGAGGGCTTGCCTGCCTGCCGCTTGCTAAAGAACAACTTTCTATTCTTCCATGCCCAGGATTACCTGGACGGTTTTCTCCTCTTGCCTGTGCAAAAGCTATCTTTGAACAAATTAGTAATTTATAGAAAGGATTGATCCATATGATCTTAAAAAATAAAACAATCGGAGTAGCTGTTACAGGATCGTTTTGTACGCTGTCTCGGCTTTATCCTGTACTGGAATCATTGATTCAGAAAGAAGCACTGGTACACACAATCTGTTCCCACTCTGTTCAGACAATTGACTGCCGTTTTGGAAATCACAATGATGTTTTATCAAAACTAAAAGCAATCACAGGAAATGACCCAATTCTGACAATTTCCGAAGCAGAATCAATTGGTCCCAAAAAGTGGCTTGATGCACTGCTCATCTTTCCATGCACGGGAAATACAATTGCCAAATTAGCTGCTGGCATCACAGACAGTCCCGTTTTGATGGCAGCCAAAGCTCATCTGCGCAATGAACGTCCACTTATTATTTCCATTTCCACAAACGACGCTCTCAGCATGAATTTAAAAAATATCGGAATACTTATGAATACAAAGCATATTTATTTTGTACCGTTTGGGCAAGATGATCCATCAACAAAAACACGCTCTATGATTGCTCACAGTAATCTTATTATTCCAACGATAAAAGCTGCATTAGATGGCATACAATATCAGCCAATATTAATCAGCCCAATCAAACAATAAGCAATCCTTTCATTTGTATCGGATACTTCATATTAGAATCGCTTGCGATACAGAATCACATTTTTTATTCTATTTTAAATTTATTAAAGAAAGGCAGGAATTCATATGTGTGGAATTGCTGGATTTTGTAATCCTTATGAAAATTTAGAGGCAGAAGCGCTTAAATGGACGGCGACGTTAGAACGAATGAATCATGCACAAAAACATCGGGGACCAGATGAAGATGGGATTTTTCTGCAAAAACATTGTGGTCTTGCACATGTCCGGCTTTCCATCATTGACTTAAAAACGGGGCATCAGCCGATGACACGCACATGGCAAGGAAAAACATGTTCCATCGTATATAATGGTGAAATTTATAATATGCATGAACTTAAAAACGATTTAAAACTGCACAAATTTTCTTTTCAAACAACAAGTGATACGGAAGTTATTCTCGCTGGATATCTCTTATACGGAACTTCATTTTTTGTAAAATTAAATGGAATTTTTACATTTGCAATATGGGATGACTATGAGGAATCACTTATTCTCTGCCGAGATGCAATGGGTGTGAAACCATTATTTTTCACATTAAGAGAAAATTTTCTTATTTTTTCTTCCGAAATCAAAGGAATTTTTACATTTCCAGGAATTATGCCAGAATTAGATACGCAAAGTTTATGTGAATTATTTGCACTTGGTCCTGCAAAAACGAGCGGAAACGGTGTATTTCGCAATATTTTAGAATTAAAGCCTGGTCATTATATTTGTTGGAATCATAAGGGCTGGATACAACGTGCATGGTGGAAATTAGAAAGTCGTCCTCACACCGATTCTATTGAAAAAACAGTTGATAAAACAAGAGAGCTTATTCTTTCTTCTGTTAAAAGCCAAATGCTGTCCGACATTCCGATCAGTACATTTTTATCTGGCGGTCTGGACAGCAGCCTCGTCACTGCTATTTGTGCGGAAGAATTAGCAAAGCAAGGACGAACGCTTAATACATTTTCTTTTGATTTTGAAGGAAATAATAAATATTTTCAGGCAAATGATTTTCAGCCAACACAAGACCGCCACTGGGTTGATATTATGGTAAACCAGTTCCATACCAATCATTATTATTTAGAATGTAATAATGAAGCAATGGCCGATTTTCTCTATCAGGCAGTAGATGCAAGAGATTTGCCATGTATGGCAGATATCGAATCTTCAATGCTTTATTTCTGTTCCCATGTAAAAGACTATAATCGTGTAACATTGACCGGAGAATGTGCTGATGAAATTTTTGGTGGGTATCCGTGGTTTCATAAAAAAGAAGCCTTTCATCAAGAAGCCTTTCCATGGTCTCCTTCTATGGAACCTCGAAAAGCATTGTTGACAGATGAACTTTTGTATTTGCTTCCTCTTGACGAATATGCAAAGGACGCTTACTTGAATACCATTCATGAAACACCAAAATTAGAGGGAGAATCAAAAACAGAAGCACGCAGACGAGAAATCAGCTATTTGAATCTTCGCTGGTTCATGCAGACATTGCTTGACCGAATGGATCGCACAAGTATGCACTGCGGATTAGAAGCCCGTGTTCCATTTGCAGATTCACGAATCGTTCAATATATTTTTAATGTACCGTGGGAAATCAAATGTATGGATCATCAAGTAAAAGGGCTGCTTCGACGTGCTGGAAAAGGAATTATTCCTGATGAAATCTTGTATCGGAGCAAAAATCCTTACCCAAAAACGTATCATCCTGGATATGAACAATTAATCAAACAACGTCTATATGACGTTTTGTCTGATTTTTCTTCCCCAATCCATCAGTTAATTGATGCAAAAAAAGTATATCGATTTTTAGATACAGAAAGCGATTATGGAAAGCCTTGGTACGGTCAGCTTATGGCAGGTCCACAGATGGCTGCCTATCTGCTTCAAATCAACTATTGGTTAAAAACTTATCATATTCGGATCAAACTTTAAACACTGCCTTATTTTTCTAATTTCTATTCATTCGCCAAAAAATATTTTGTAAAACAAATATTTAAAATCTGCTTCACTGCTTCCTTATAAATGAAGATGATTTATCACCCCCACTTAGTGTTTTGCACACTAAAAGTGGGGGATTATTCACTCTATGTCTAGTTAAACCGTTTTCCCTTATTTGAATCATGTATTTTTTTCTATCATCTGTTCTTTTGATTCTGGATTGACATGAACCATACAATGTTTTACATCTAAAAATGTCATCTCAATTGAGTTATGCACTTGTTCTGCAATTTTATGTGCATTTTCCAGCGACATCGAACCATCTACTAAAATTTCCACATCTACATATTTTTTAGAACCAAACAGACGAGTCTGAAGCTTATCAATTCCATCTACGCCTTGATTTTCCAAAATACATTCACGGATTTTCGTTACAACTTCTGGATCACATGCTTTATCTGTCATTTTTCCAATCGCATCCACGAAAATATCTGCTGCAGCTTTTATAATAAAAATACAAATCACAATACTTGCAATTGGATCACAAATCGGAAATCCCATTCTTGCTCCGATAATACCAATCATACTTCCAATAGAAGATAATGCATCCGAACGATGATGCCATGCATCTGCCATCAATGCACTCGAATTTACCTGTTTTGCAGCTGCTCTTGTGTACCAGTACATTCCTTCTTTTGTCACAATAGAAATGACTGCTGCAGCAAGAGCAATTATACCAGGAACTTGCAAATTTGATTCCGAAGGTTTCATAATCTTTTCTATTCCACTCATTCCAATTCCAAATCCAGTTGCAGCTAATACGGCAGAAAGCAAAATAGCTGCGACACATTCCAGACGCTCATGTCCATACGGATGGTCTTCATCGGCTTCTTTACTTGCCATCTTAAATCCAATCATTACTACAATTGTACTAAACACATCCGATGCCGAATGTACCGCATCCGAAATCATTGCTCCCGAATGTGCAATCATACCTGCTACTAATTTGAGAACGGATAAAACAATATTTCCGATCATTGTATTAGTAGAAACTTTCATAACAATACTTTCTTCTGACTTTTTTTGTTGCTTCATAAATACTTCACAGGCACATAAACCCGCTGCTTTTCTAACAGCGAGAACGATGCCATCTCTCCTTCCTAATGATTTAAGGCGGATATTTAAAATCCGCTTTGTTACTTACTTATGAACACCGACAATGTATGTTTTCACAAGCATTTTCATCTATTTTTTGCGTAAAAAAACACCTGTGGAACATACTACTGTCCCACAGGTGATTTAATCCTGCTGCTCTAAGCCCGACTACACAACAATCGTTGCTGTCTGATCAGATTGTACTGTATTACATTATGCAGTGCAAAGAGATTGTTGTATATTATACGGTACAAATCTTTTTCTGTCAATTGTTTTCTTCTATTTTTCTGTCTTTTCCAGAAAATTTTTCTGTAATAACTCTAATGATTCAATTGTAAATCCAGACTCTATAAGCTTTTGATACATATGATTTTCTCTAAAATAATCTAGAAGCATTCTCATACGAAGAGCTGGGGAAGAGAGAAAAATTGAATCAATCTTACCCTCTAGTTTTTTTATCTCTGGATTTTCTTTATTATAAATTTCTGACACGGCATAATCCGCGATAATATCAGTATCCGCAACTTGGCAAAGCCAAAGCAATAACGCACTTATTAGTCCTGTGCGATCTTTTCCTGCTGTACAATGAAATAAAACGGCACCTTCTTCTGTCTTATGACAAATTTGATTTAACAATCGTGCGATTGTATCAATATTTTCCTCTATCATTGTCACATATCCATCTTCCATACTTTTTTTAATACTAGTATTGGATAATAACTCTATATTTTTTAAATCAAGTTCCTCTTTTTGCAATGGAATTCGATATGTGCGGATTCCATATTTCTCTGAATGATAGTCCATTAAGCTCGATTCACTTGAAGAACGCAAATCAAAAATTGTAGTAATTCCAATCTCTTTTAAAAATTTCCACTCTTCCTCTTCCAATTTATTCAATGCATCACCACGATAAAATACATGATATTTTGTTACCATTCCATTTTTTGCAGTATATCCGCCTAAATCTCTTATATTGTATGCATGCTTTAACGGAAGTCTTTTCCAATTTGTCTTCAACTTTATACCTCCACGCCACTATTGGCATTTATTTTTTATTCTGCTGATTGTTCCAAATTTCTTTCTTTTGATTGATTACAAAGATCCTTTACTACTTCGGATGCCACAATCAATCCTGCCACTGATGGTACAAAAGCAACACTGCCTGGCACGACACGGCGAGACATATCATCATTTGACTGTGGCTTCTTTGCTTCTTCTGTAGAATATACAACTTTTAACTGATCAATATTTCGTTTTTTTAACTCTCTCCTCATTACTCGTGCTAATGGACAGATTTTCGTCTTGTAAATATCAGTAATTTCAAAACAAGTTGGATCTAGCTTATTTCCAGCTCCCATTGCACTAATTATCGGCACACCTGCCTGCTTTGCCTGCATCACAAGCTCTATTTTTGCCGTTACTGTATCAATTGCATCAACAATATAAGAATATTTTGTAAAATCAAATTGTTCTGATTGTTCAGGCAAAAAAAAGCAACGATGTAGTGATACATTCGCTTCTGGATTAATATCTAATATCCGTTTTTTCATTATATCTACTTTATACTGTCCAATACTGCTATGCGTTGCAATAATTTGACGATTGAGATTTGACAATGCAACTTTATCGTTATCAATTAAGTCAAATGATCCAACACCACATCTTGCCAATGCTTCTACAACATAGCCTCCGACACCTCCAATTCCAAACACTGCAACTCTTGCATTTTGTAATATTGTAATTGACTCTTGCCCTAATAATAATTCCATTCTAGAAAATTGTGATTCCATAATTTCCGTTACTGAAAACTTATAAAAAGTTTAAAACTTTTATGTTCCATTTCTACTTCTCCGTGTATGCTTTGGTACTGAATCATTTCAGTTACTACTCACAAGTTCTTGTACACTCCATAGACGTAAATTCCTGACTAACGT
>JALFSR010000102.1 GCA_022778745.1 Clostridiales bacterium | reverse complement strand
TCCTTAGTCTAGCGCGTATGCCAATTCCGCCACAACTGCTTATCTTCCGTTTTTATTAGCTCACCACCAACGATACATATATTATCATACCATGCATTTTTTGTCAACCGTTTTTTTTGAATTTTTTTATTTTTTTTCGTTTTTTTTAAAAACATATATGAATGCGACAATTCAAACCGTTGACTAGTCCTATTTCTTCGCTGATTTCTCATTCATACAGACATTAAACTTTCATTCTCACCTAACACGAGCATCCCCTTCTCCAATTCATATTCTACATAGTTGAAGTGGGGATTACTCGTTCTTTAAATTTAAAATCGACGATTTGGATCAAATACTCCTGAACGAAGAATCTCAATTTCATGCTTATATGGAGGAACGGACTGTTTTGCATCATGCTCCAGCTTTACATATGGGGTCTCTAATATTTTTGGTACATGTTCAAGTGCCTTATGATAAGCAATTCGATATAGTGCATCAAATCCAATTGTTCCAAAACCTAAGTTTTCATGACGGTCTTTTCTTGCTCCAATTGGATTCTTACTGTCATTTAAATGCACAGCGGCAATTTGATTGATTCCAATCATTTTATCAAACTGTTCCAACACTCCGTCGAAATCATTTATAATATCATACCCTGCATCATTCATATGACAAGTATCCATACATACACGTAATTTTTCATTATAAATAACACCGTCATAAATTTGGGCAAGCTGTTCAAACTGATATCCAATCTCACTGCCCTTTCCAGCCATCGTCTCCAATGCTATATGGCAGTTTGTATCTGCATTCAATACTTCATTGATTCCCTTTATTACCTGTTGAATCCCTGCTTCCATCCCTGCCCCGACATGAGAACCTGGATGCAGTACAAGAATATTGCTGCCCATCGCTTCACTTCGATCTAACTCTAATGCAAGAAATTCTACTGCCAATTCAAATGTCTCTGGCTTTACTGTATTGGCAAGATTAATAATATATGGTGCATGAATTACAATCTCTTTCATATCGTTCGCATGCAAATATTCCCATGCTCGATCAATATTTAATTCCTGAATTTTCTTTCTTCTCGTATTTTGCGGTGCACCCGTATAAACCATTAATGTATTTGCTCCATAAGATACTGCCTCTTTTGCAGAACCAAGAAACATTTCTTTTCCACTCATACTAACATGGGAACCTATTTTTAACATTTTTTTCTTCCTTATTTTCTATTTATTTTTATTATAAATAATCCACAATCCTTTTAATAATAAATCATCATCATAAATAATCTTTTTCTTACAATGTGGTATAATAAATGCAGAAAGTCCTCCTGTCGCAATGACCGTTGTTTCTTTACCAAGTTCTTCATTGATTCGTTCAATCATTCCATCAATCATCGCTGCATTAGCATAAATCGTACCACTCTTAATACATTCCACTGTATTTTTTCCGATTGCATGTTTTGGTGCTTCCAAACTGATTTTTGGAAGCTGGGACGTACGGCTTGTCATTGAATCCAGTGACACTCTGACACCTGGAATAATCACGCCTCCAAGATATGTCTTTTTCTCATTGATTACAGAAAGTGTAGTAGCAGTTCCCATATCAATTACGATAGCTGGAACTGGATATTCTGCTATGGCGGCAACTGCATCTACGACCAAATCACTTCCTAATTGTCCTGGATTATCAATCTTAATGTCCAGCCCTGTTTTCAGTCCAGGTCCTACAATCATTGCCTGCTTACCGAGACATTTGCGCACTGCACGCTTCATTACATTCGATAATGGTGGTACAACCGATGAAATTATACTTCCCTCAATGGCATCTGATGTGATATAATATAAGTCGAGAATACTTTTCATATTAATTGCATACTCTAAGTCAGTCTTACTGTGATTTGTTGATAGACGTTCTACAAAATAGGTATGTTCTTGATCAATACAGCCGATTACAATATTGGAGTTACCGATATCAATTGCTAAAATCATAGTTTCATTCCCCTTTCCTGTTTGGAATTTACTTTTGTATCTTAGTTCATCATACATATTAAGATACGATTTCTTTGATCATTACCATTTTGCATGGTAACGGTTCGACCGCTATTATATCACGAAATTACAAGCTTGCAAAAGAGTTTTTACAAAAAATCTATAAAATTAGCTTGTATCCACCTTTTTCTTTCTTTTCTTTGAATATTTTACGATATTATAGATCATTCAATCATAGGAAAGAATTATCACTTTCACAAATTGGAGGAATTTTCATGTTAAAAGGAAAAACAATTATTTTAGGTGTAACAGGCAGTATTGCTGCCTATAAAATCGCAGGACTTGCCAGCACATTGCGCAAACTTCATGCCGATGTACATGTCCTTATGACAAAAAATGCAACAAACTTTATCAATCCTATCACATTTGAGACATTAACTGATCACAAAGCTCTTGTTGATACATTTGATCGCAATTTTAATTACAATATCGAGCATGTATCCCTCGGCAAAAAAGCGGATCTTGTCCTTGTCGCTCCAGCTTCTGCTAATGTCATTGCCAAGATGGCTCACGGAATTGCAGATGATATGCTTACTACGACGGTACTTGCTTGTAAGTGCAAAAAGCTTGTCGCTCCTGCAATGAATACAAGAATGTTTGAAAATCCAATTACTCAAGATAATTTAAAAATATTAGAACATTATGGAATGACAGTCATTGATCCAGACATTGGCTTACTCGCCTGCCAAGATGTCGGAGCCGGCAAAATGCCAGAACCAGAAGTACTTTTAGATTATATTTTACAGGAATTGGTTCATGAAAAAGATCTCGCTGGGAAACGTATTCTTGTAACAGCAGGTGCAACTCAGGAAGCAATTGATCCCGTTCGTTATATTACGAATCACTCTACTGGAAAAATGGGATACGCCATTGCAAAAGCTGCCTGCCAGCGTGGCGCTCATGTTACACTTGTCACAGGCACCACTCAAATAAAACCTTATCGCTTCGTTGAAACTGTTCCTGTCACTTCCGCCCGTGATATGTTTGAAGCCGTTGTCTCTCGTGCCAATGATCAGGATATCATTATTAAAGCTGCTGCCGTTGCGGATTATCGCCCTGCCACTGTTGCCGATAATAAGATAAAAAAGAAAGACGGCGATATGAGCATTCCACTTGAACGCACCGATGATATTTTAAAATATCTTGGAGAACACCGAAGAGATAATCAAATTTTATGTGGATTCTCTATGGAAACGGAGCATATGCTGGAAAATTCCCGCACCAAACTGAATAAGAAAAATATTGATGTTATCGTTGCCAATAACGTAAAAACAAAAGGTGCTGGATTTGGCGTTGATACAAACGTCGTGACAATCATATCAAAAGATCAGGAAATCGAATTGCCATTAATGAGTAAAGATGAAGTGGCAAATCAGTTGTTGGATTTCTTGATTGAGATGCAACAATAATATTCTATAGAAAAGGAAAAATCTACTAAAACTAGTACATTTTTCCTTTTCGATGTTTGAATTCTAACTTGAACCTCCCTCTTCTCCCCTCCTAGAATCGGATATATTATTCTAGATTTTTTCATTTATTCTAATCCTTCACCATCTGCCTCTTTTAAGCAATCCACAATAAGTAAATTTCCTGATTCGTTAAGTTCTTTGCTATATGACAAAATTCTTTGATCGAACTATAATCTTCCTTCGAGAGATGTTTTACCTGTTGTTTTATTGTAAGATACATCGCATTTTATTCTCCTTTCGTTAAATTTAGAGAAATTCTCTATGTATCTATTATGTCACATTTTCTACTGAAATCAATAGATATTGGTAAATTATATGCGTTAAAGGTCTTGGAAAATTATTTGGAACAGTGACAGAGATAGAAGGAAACGATATAGAAATAAAAAAATTTATTTTTATATCAGAAAAAATGGGCTATTTAATTTTGTTTCATATATTATATGGGACATACTTGTCCGATGATTTTCTCAGTATTAGCGTTTATATTTTTTCAATGGCAACTAATCGTAGAAAATGGTTCTTTACTAAAATATTAAAATTAATTGGACTGAGTACAAGTTATACATTTTTATTAGTTGGACTATTGACTGCTATTACTTTGTATCAATCTGGAAGTACAATTCATTTTGATTTTTGGAAAACAGTACTATTTTTATTCTGTATTCAAAATGTGATTACGATTTTAACTACGTTATGTTTAAATTTATGTGCAGTAAAGTCGAATACTTTATCAAGTTTTTTAATTATTTATGCCTGTATTTGTTTTTTGATTGTTGCAGCTATTCATTCAAGTATGACAAACAGTTTAACAATATGGAATCCATTTTGCTATGTAGAATTCGGAATACAAACAGGATATCGTGCGTATCTCATGGTTACATGGAATCTCTGTCTTTGTTTGTTCATAAGCATAGCAGGGGCAAAATGGATAAATCGCATAGATATTTCTTTACATGATAAAGAAATTTAAATAAATCAGAGAAATCATAGCAGAAAGTGGGGATGATATGATCGAAGTAAAAAATGTCAGCAAAAGAATAAAAGGAACCCTTCTTTTGGATGATATTAATATCTTATTGAAAAATGGGATAGTTTATGGAATAATTGGACAAAATGGTTCAGGAAAAACGATGCTATTTCGAGTTTTGGCAGGATTAATTAAGCCAACACAAGGCTCAATAATCTGGGAGGGAATGGACAAAAAAGAAGAACCTAACATTGGAGTTGTAATCGAACATGCATCTCTTTATCCCGACTTTACAGGAATACAAAATCTGAATTATTTAGCCCAAATTAGAAAAAAAGCATCAAAACAGGATATCAGAACGGCGATCAAACGCGTTGGATTAAATCCTGATGATAAAAGAAATTTTCGAAAATATTCACTTGGAATGAAACAAAGACTTCTCATTGCCCAAGCATTGATGGAACAGCCAGAACTCCTTTTATTTGATGAGCCGACAAATGGATTAGACACAAACGGAATTAAACTTTTTATAATATTGTCAGAGAAGAAGCCAAACAAGGTGCTATTGTTTGCATTGCAAGCCATATGATAGAGAATATTATGGAATTATGCGATGAAATTTATTCTATGAAAGATGGCAAGCTAGAAAAAATAACCGATAATCTATACGAAATACAGAATGGAGGAGACAATGCTTAAAAAATCGACAAATATATGGATTTTGTTATCTATAATTCTTACATTTATTGTGTTAATTATAGGAAAGAATACGAAAGATCTTGTAATAAGTTGTGGCCTTGCAGAAGCAACAACATGGGAAAAATTAACTGCATTAAATATTCCAGTCAATCATCCAGAAAATATTATATGTCAAGATAATGAAGAAAATGATATCTATGGGATATTAGTAGATATTAACCAAGAGACTGATCTTATCCATAGATTAAAAACAATTCCTCTTGTTGTAATTGCTTCTCCTGTAAATCAATTGGAATATAATAATACCACATTAGGACAAAAAGTTGTTATTGAAAAAGTCCTTCAAGGAGATAACCGGCAATTAGGTAAAACAATAACTATTTATCAATATTCTCCATTTCAAATTCGAGAAGGCAACATATACTATGAAACACAGATGACATTCTTAACTCCTAACGAAAAATATGTACTTTTTTTCTAAAACCATCAAAATTTAACAAAAAATGGAAGAAAGAAATATACTACCCAAATGGAATACTACTTTCATTTCTTACATTAGATCATGAGATTTCTGTTTTAGAAAAAAAAGAAACATATAATTTTGATGAGCTAAGTAAAACAGAATTTCCTTCTGATTCTGAACGAATTGTAGAACAAATGAATCAATTGAGAAAAAAGATATTAAGTTATTATTCTTTCTGACAATCATGTAAATATACTAAAATTAAGGAGAGAAAGTATATGAAAAGGAAAAAATAGGCTGCATCTTGTTAGTAATAACAATGTTAATATTTTGTCTTCCAGTTTCCGCAACGGAAGTAACCTTTTGGAAAGTATTTGTAGATAGTAACCAATGGACATTTGTTACAGAAGCCAAATCAACAAGCCAAGAGGCCAAAGAAGGAGCCGTTTACATCGGCGATATGTTTGCAAGTGATGGTTCATATGCAGGCTATCAAAATGTATGGGTAAAGAATGGTAATTATGTACCAGTTTTAGCAGTAAGAAAAGCATGGGTTAATGTACCTTTTACAGCAGGTCGATATTATAAAACATTATATGCTATGCAATGGGACATAATCCTGCAATTGATTGTTTGATTACTGGCTATTGGAATGTACATTAAATTTAGTATCAATTAAACTAAATAAAATTTTTATTCTTTAGAAAAAATTTTATAAATAATTAGTATATTTACATATTAAGAGGCAGCAAAAATAATCCACGATGAAATATATTTGCTGCCTCTAGCTACTATATGATACTATTAATACGATGATTCCTTTTAGCTGTAATGGCATTGCCTTTTCTATGAAGCTTATTCCGCTACAACTATTTTTTTCCGAATATCCATTCAAGAATATCCTCTATAAATCCAACTTCAAGTGTACTCATAAAAAATAAATTCATACTTTTTCTCCCCTTTTAATATTAACAAATAAACCATACTTCTCAATAAAAATAACTGGTTTTTAAAAATTTAAACAGTTACCTATAACTTTATTTTTTAATATAACGGTACATCTACATTCATTTTCTCTTATTTCTATCTCAAATTTTCCTTTATTTTCCTCTATTATCGTACGTATATTGATTAATCCAAATCCATGATTCTTTTTATCGTCTTTTGTTGTTATTATATTTCCATCTTGATCTCTTTCTGGTCTCTTCTCAATACTATTTCTAATTTCAAATCTCGCATATGATTTTCCCTGTTCTAAATTTATGAATAAATATTTTTTATCTGTCTTTACTTTTTCCAAAGCCTCTATAGCATTTTGTATTAAATTAGAAAAAATACTGCATAAATCCATATCAAAAATCATAATCTCTTTATCCCATATTTCTCCTATTCGCTTTTCCACTTCTTTTGGAAGCATATTTATGTGAACTACTCCAATCGACTTCGTTAAACTCGTCGAATGGAGCTTCGTGCGGGGAAATCCCCCGCACAGGGTGGACACACACTCAATTATCCACTCCCGCTGAATACGATTTGACGAGTTTGCTTCCAGTATTCGTTACACAGGCGGCAAAATTGGACACACCCGGATCAACTGCCATCATACGAATTGGACTTTCTGGAATCTCAGGCATCTTCTCCTCAGAATCAAATGTCACCTGCAAACGGCACATTTTCCCTGTTGGCACCGCTTCTAAGCGGACAAACTTCCCTTCTGTCGGAATTGAACCAAGATCCAGATCACCGAAATTGGAAAGTGTTAGAATCGTGTGATCTCCTTCTTTGCGAAAGCGACAGACACCAGACGGAAAAGAAGCGGTTGTCTGTTCGGTACGAAGATAGCCCGGTATGCGTGGTGCTCCTAAAAATCCAGAAGAATCCTTCTTAAAAGCAGTAAGTGCTGCAAAGAAAGATTTCCATGACAGGCAGGTCTTTTTGATCGCCTGCTGGTTTACCTGTGAGGTACAGGAGTAATAGGCTGGATCCTCTGAATATTTCAGAATGGCATCAATCTGCCCGTAGGAGAGCATCCTGTGATCCGTATCTGGAATAGAAAACGGCTTATATTCTGCTTCTTTTCCAGCTGCCAGTTTTTTCTGATAGGCTTCGTACTTTTTCTAGTTGGCAAGGCGCAGGCACATCCCAACCTTAACCAGAATGCAGCGTTCGTTTCTGGTACGCGCATAGGGCTTTTTGCCAAGCGCCGTGTATACATTACGGATCAGAAAGTTAGCAGAGTTGCGCACGGCACGAGAACCGATCATGTTTTGTTCCAAATAGGATATTGCCAGATGGCTTTGTTTGATTGTCACCGTTATCGTATGCATTCTGTTTCTCCTTTCGTGTGTAATTTATGCTTGCATTTTTATTATATCATATAATACAATAGTTTTCAAGAGAAATACGCTTTAAGGTTTGTGTCAAGTGTTCGTTGGCAATTTATCACTTTATTTTTCTCAATAATGATATTCTAATTTTTGTATCACAAATAAGCCCTGTTAGACTATTTCTTTTTCCTAACAGAATGCCTTCTGAAATGCTTTTCTGGATGCT
>JALFSR010000073.1 GCA_022778745.1 Clostridiales bacterium | reverse complement strand
GCGGAGCAATCCGTAGGTATCATGGGGTCAAACTATCTTTTGACCCCAACATCATATAAGAAGATTTTTTATTATAATAATAATCTTCACATCGGTCTTAAAGGAGGAATTTCTATGGAAAGTAAAATGATAAAAATTTATCCAAGAAATAATCAGTCTGTACCATTAAAGATTATCCCTGGTCACTTTGCAACAAACCATTCTCATATTAATGTGTACATCGATATGACTACATTAAAGACAAGACAGGGAGATGCTCTTGCTGTTGCAAAGATGCTTGTAGAACAGTATGTACATACTACTATTGTTGATACAATCGTATGTTTGGAAGGTACAGAAGTCATTGGAGCAATGCTTGCAGAAGAACTAACAAAAGCTGGTTTCTTCTCTCGTAATGCGCATAAGAGTATTTATGTCGTAACCCCAGAACGTAATCCAAATACAAGCCAGTTTATCTTCCGTGATAATTTAAAAAATATGATTACTAATCGTAATATTATTATATTAGAGCCATCTATCACAACTGGATTCACTACATTGAAAGTAATCGAGATGGTTCGCTATTATGGCGGTATTTTGCAGGGTATTTCTGCGATTTTCAGTGTACCAAGTAAAATTGGCGGTATTCCAATTAATTCTCTGTTCTCAAAGAAAGATTTACCAACTTATCAGACTTATGATTATACAGAATGCCCGTTCTGTAAAAATGGAATTCCAATTGATGCACTTGTAAACGGTTACGGATATTCTAAATTATAATCGCTTATTTTTCAAAATGATGGCAGTATTTTGCTCTAACAGACACGAATGGATCTTATCAATTCACTGACAAGATCCACTCGTGTTTCTTTTTTTATTTATACAACTGTCTTATTCTTCAGATTCTGAGGAAAGCTCTTCTGGACTATAACATATCACACCAAATACAAGTACATCATATACATCATATGTTTCTGCTGTTGATGCAGTTGCAATCTGCATACTCGTCATTCTTCCATCGGAAAGTGTCTTATCCCATCGGTCTGTCACTGTCTTCATTGTCGTGTTTCCAATTTGCTGACTGTCTTCTTTTTTATCTGTCTGAGGACCATAGATTGCTGTCAGCTGTTCCATAAGCTGTGCATAAAGTTCTTCTAAATTATCATCAGAAGTCCTTTTTTCAAACTGAAATATTACTTGACGAAGCCTTCCATCACTTCCGCAAATAAAATCAACGGACGTTGGAATTTTCTCTCCTAGTTTATAATGAATCGTTGGATTATAGCTGAATCTACTGTACCAGCCTGCGGATTTGGCTCATTAAAATTACTGCTTACCCCACAACTGCCTATCATCCATGACATTATCAGTGCAGTTGCACCAACCATGACTCGTTTCCAATGTGACTTCATATTTTCCTCCTAACAAAAAATTTTTAAATAAATGAGAGAAACTTCTTTTTTCAGTGCTTTACCGAATTTTTTCTGGGAATCCTACTTTCTTTTGCACCTTACGCAATGTTTTCATTGCAACATAATTTGCTTTTTCTGCATTTGTCTTAATAATTTGATCAACATAATCTTTATTTTTCAACAAATCTGCCTGTTTATCTTGAATTGGCTTTAATACAGATGCTACTGCTTCACCTACTGCAAGCTTAAATTCACCATATCCTTTTCCGTCAAACTCTGCAACAACTTCATCTGGTGTTTTTCCTGTACATGCAGAATAAATCGTGATCAAATTTTTGATTCCTGGCTGCTCATCGCAGTAGCGAATACATGCTTCTGAATCCGTAACTGCACGCTTAAATTTACGGATAATTGTATCTGGATCATCTGTCAAATAAATACTTGCATTTGGATTTTCATCTGATTTACTCATCTTCTTTGATGGATCCTGAAGACTTTGAATCTTTGCACCAACTTTTCCAATATAAGCTTCTGGAATTGTAAATACGTCTCCATAAATATTGTTAAAACGTTCTGCAATATCACGTGTAATTTCCAAATGCTGCATCTGATCAACTCCAACTGGAACAACATCAGACTGGAATAGTAAAATATCGGCTGCCATTAATACTGGATACGTAAATAAACCTGCATTAATATTATCTGCATGTTTTGCTGCCTTATCTTTAAACTGTGTCATACGATTTAATTCCCCCATATAAGTGAAGCAATTTAAAATCCATGCAAGTTCTGCATGTGCAGATACATGAGACTGATAATAAATACAATTTTTTTCTGGATCCAAACCAGCTGCAATATATAATGTCAAAAGATTTCTTGCACGCTTTCTAAGCTCTGCTGGATTTTGACGAATCGTAATGGAATGCATATCAACAACAGAATAAAAACATTCGTATTCATCGGATAATGTTACCCAATTATTTAATGCTCCAAGATAATTTCCGAGTGTCAGTGTTCCTGTCGCCTGCATTCCGCTAAATAACATTTTTTTTCCATTTAACATAATAATCTCCTCCTATTTCTATAACAATAAGATTGTTCGATATGCAGCTGCAAAGCAGCTTTTTACATATAGTGAATATCCTTCCGAAAGATTTTTGATATAATAGAGTTTTTTCACTTACCTTATGATTTCACATAAAAAAAGCTTCTGCCCCATCGCTATGGGACAAAAGCCTAAACTTCTGCGGTACCACCCAAATTGGTAAAACCCTCTTTTTCATGTACAAGAAAAACGACAAGTCATCTCTGTTACTAAACAACTGATCAAATTCTTCCTGTCCATTTAATAACACTACAGACTGTTCTTCTAATACATATATCCTGTAACGGCGGCTTCCGTCAGTGCCTACTTGTATTCAACGTTCGAACTGCCCTCACAAGTCCATTCAAAATAATCTATGCTGCGGCACTTCCACCATCTGCCGCTCTCTGTATGCACCCGATTACTCTACTACTCTTGATCTACGGTTTGTTATATACGTGTTCTTACTTTTTATTTAGTATAGCCCTGAATCCTCTGCCTGTCAAGAGCTGATTTGAAATGTGTTTGAAGCAATAAAAGAAAACGTTGGAATCTACCTCGCTGCCTTATTATGGTCTATGATCACGATAAATATTTTTTAATATATTTTCCTGTATAGGAAATAGGGCTGGCTGCAATCTGTTCTGGAGTTCCTTCTGCGATTACTGTTCCACCACCGTCTCCTCCTTCTGGTCCCATATCAATAATATAATCCGCTGTTTTAATTACATCAAGATTATGTTCAATTACAACAACAGTATTTCCATTTTCGGCTAATTTTTGCAAAATTTCGGTTAATTTATGAACATCTGCAAAATGCAGTCCTGTCGTAGGTTCATCTAAAATATAGATCGTCTTTCCAGTACTGCGTCTGCTTAATTCTGTCGCAAGTTTAATTCGCTGTGCTTCTCCCCCTGACAATGTCGTAGATGGCTGTCCAAGACGAATATATGACAATCCAACATCATACAATGTATCAATTTTTCTGTGAATGGATGGTACATTTTCAAAAAATGTCAATGCCTCCTCTACTGTCATATTCAGCACATCATAAATACTCTTTCCTTTGTAAAGAACTTCTAACGTCTCTCTATTATATCGCTTTCCGCCGCATACTTCACATGGCACATATACATCTGGCAGGAAATGCATCTCAATCTTTATAATACCATCTCCAGAACATGCCTCACATCGTCCGCCCTTTACATTAAAGCTAAATCTTCCTTTTTGATAACCTCTTGCTTTTGCCTCTGAAGTTGATGCAAACAAGTCTCGAATCATATCAAAAACTCCTGTATACGTAGCAGGATTAGAACGAGGGGTTCTTCCAATTGGACTCTGATCAATATTAATTACTTTGTCCAAATATTCGGTTCCTTCTATTTTGGTATGAATTCCTGGTATTAAACGTGCACGATTTAATTTTTTTGCCAATGCCTTATATAAAATCTCATTCACAAGGCTGCTCTTTCCAGAACCTGAAACACCTGTAACACAAGTAAACACTCCCAGTGGAATTGCTACTTTCACATTTTTCAAATTGTTTTCTCTTGCTCCATAAATCGTGAGCCATTGTTTTGGCTCTCTTCGTGTCAGCGGAACTGGTATCGTAATACGTCCACTTAAATAAGCACCTGTCACAGACTGCTCACATGCCATAATATCTTGTGCTGTTCCCGTCGCTACAACATTTCCTCCATGCTCTCCTGCCCCAGGTCCAATATCTACAATAAAATCTGCTGCACGCATCGTATCTTCATCATGTTCTACTACAATGACAGAGTTTCCAATGTTTTTTAAATGAAGCAATGTATTCAACAATTTATCATTATCTCTCTGATGAAGCCCAATACTTGGCTCATCCAAAATATAGGCAACGCCAACTAATCCAGAACCAATCTGTGTCGCCAGACGAATGCGTTGTGCCTCTCCTCCCGATAATGTAGCAGTTGCACGAGATAGACTTAAATAATCCAATCCGACATCAATCAAAAACTTTACTCTTGCACAAATTTCTTTTAATACTTGCTCTCCAATCGAAGCCTGCATCTCTGTTAATGGAACTTCATTCCAAAAACGATACATTTCTTTGATGGATAAGTTTGTAACTTGATAAATATTTTTTTCTCCTATCGTAACAGCAAGTGACTCTTTTTTTAGACGCTGACCCTTACAAACTTTACATGGAGTAATCCGCATAAATGTCTCATACTCTGCTTTCATCGTCTCAGAACCAGTCTCTCTATATCGTTTCTCTATGTTCTTAATTAATCCATCAAACACAACATCATAAATGCCTTCTCCACGCTGACCTTTATAATATACTTTTACAGAACGCTCCGTACCATAAAGCAATAAATCATGAATTTCTTTCGGATACTCTTCAAATGGCGTGTCTAAGCGAAAATCAAACTCTTTTGCCAATGCATTCAGTACTGCTCTTGTATAACTAGTCGGATCCGTACAGGACTGCCATCCTAATACTGTAATCGCACCTTGATCAATACTAAGACTTTTATCTGGTATCATCAAATCTTCATCAAACTCCATCTTATATCCAAGTCCAAAGCAGGCTGGACACGCACCAAATGGATTATTAAATGAAAAACTTCTCGGCTCAATCTCATCAATGCTGATTCCGCAGTCTGGACAGGCAAAACTTTGGCTGAATGTCAAAGATTCGCCTCCTATCACATCTACAACAACTAATCCATCTGCTAATTTTAATACCGTCTCTAAAGAATCTGCCAAACGACGTTCGATTCCTTCTTTCACAACAAGACGATCTACGATAATTTCAATATTATGTTTTATGTTTTTATCTAATACAATCGTCTCACTTAACTCATACTGATTCCCGTCTATTCTAGCACGCACATATCCGCTTCGTTTTGCCTGTTCCAATACTTTTTCATGCCGTCCCTTTTTCCCGCGAACAATCGGTGCCAAAAGCTGAATCTTTGTACGTTCTGGAAGAATCATAATCTGATCCACCATCTGATCTACTGTCTGCTTTTTAATCTCTCTCTGACATTTTGGGCAATGTGGAATTCCGATTCGTGCGTAAAGCAGACGCAAATAATCATAAATTTCTGTCACTGTCCCAACTGTAGAACGAGGATTTCGATTGGTTGATTTTTGATCAATCGAAATCGCAGGAGACAGCCCCTCAATACTTTCCACATTCGGTTTTTCCATCTGACCAAGGAACTGTCTTGCATAAGAAGAAAGTGACTCCATATATCTTCTTTGTCCCTCTGCATAAATCGTATCAAATGCCAACGAGGACTTACCAGAACCACTTAATCCTGTCAAAACAACAAATTCATTTCTCGGAATATCTACATCAATATTTTTTAAATTATGCTCATTTGCTCCTCTAATTTTAATAAACTGTCTTTCTGACATTTTTTTACCTTTCATTTTGTTGTATTCTATTTTTTATCAATGCTCTTTTTCTATTTTATCAAGATATATTTTTAATTCTTTTAACCGATCTCTCAGTTCTGCTGCCATCTCAAAATTTAATTCTGCTGCAGCTTGTTTCATCTTCTTTGTAATTTGTTTGATTAATTTATTCAATTCTTTCTCTGACATTGACTCTGGATCTTTTTCCAATCCAGCTGCTGCAGACTCAGCTGCCTTAGAAATACGGATTAAATCACGTACTGCTTTTTTAATTGTCTGTGGCGTAATTCCATGTGCCTCATTATATGCCTGCTGAATCATACGTCGGCGGTTCGTCTCCTCAATTGCCCGTGCCATCGAATCTGTAATCTGATCTGCATACATAATAACGCGACCTTCTGCATTACGTGCCGCACGTCCGACTGTCTGAATCAATGACGTCTCTGAACGAAGAAATCCTTCTTTGTCTGCATCCAAAATCGCAACAAGTGCAATTTCTGGAATATCGAGACCTTCTCGAAGTAAGTTAATACCAATTAATACATCAAATACATCCAAACGCATATCTCGAATAATCTCTGCACGCTCTAGTGTATCAATATCGGAATGCAGATATTTTACTCGAATTCCTGCTTCTCGCATATACTGTGTCAAATCTTCCGCCATACGCTTTGTAAGTGTCGTCACAAGCACTTTATTATGATTTTCAACCGTTTTATGAATCTCTACAATTAAATCATCAATCTGCCCTTCCACTGGACGTACATCAATTTTTGGATCTAACAAACCAGTCGGACGAATCACTTGCTCCGCACGCAGCATCTCATGTTCCTGTTCATAAATATTTGGTGTCGCAGATACAAAAAGCATCTGATCTATTTTGCTCTCAAATTCAGAAAAATTCAATGGACGATTATCCAATGCCGACGGCAGGCGGAATCCATAATTGACAAGCGTTGTTTTACGAGAGCGGTCTCCCGCATACATTCCACGGACTTGAGGAATTGTAATATGGCTTTCATCTACGATAATCAAAAAATTATCAGGAAAATAATCAATTAATGTATGAGGTGCTTCACCTGGACGTAATCCAGATAAATGTCTGGAATAATTTTCAATTCCTGAACAAAATCCAGTTTCCCTCATCATCTCAATATCATAATTTGTTCGCTCAGCAATACGCTGCGCTTCCAATAGTTTATCTTCTCTCTTAAAATAAGCAACTTGCTCTTCTAATTCCTGCTCAATATGTTTTGTCGCTTCCATTAATTTTTGAGGATCTACTACATAATGAGAAGCTGGAAAAATCGCAATGTGTTCTAATCGACATTTTACTTCTCCTGTCACTACGTCAATCTCTGTAATGCGATCCACTTCATCTCCAAAAAATTCGACTCGTACTGCCGTCTCACTCCAGTCCGCTGGAAAAATCTCGATAACATCTCCTCTCACTCGGAATGTACCACGATGGAAGTCCATCTCATTACGAGTATACTGAATATCAACTAACTTGCGGATTACTTCTTCCCGATCTTTCTCCATTCCTGGACGCAGTGACAGTACCATATTTTTGTAATCAATCGGACTTCCCAGTCCATAAATACAAGATACTGACGCAATCACAATCACATCACTTCGCTCTGCTAGTGCGGAAGTAGCCGAAAGGCGCAGTTTATCAATCTCATCATTAATCGCTGCATCTTTTGCTATATAAGTATCTGTCGAAGGCACATACG
The DNA here is from genome assembly GCA_022778745.1 of Clostridiales bacterium. Taxonomy (GTDB): domain Bacteria; phylum Bacillota; class Clostridia; order Lachnospirales; family Lachnospiraceae; genus Fimimorpha. Next base: position 14,668 of record JALFSR010000073.1, on the reverse strand, counting down.
CCTCAGGCTGATAATAATCGTAATACGATACAAAATATTCTACCGCATTTTCTGGAAAAAATTCTTTAAATTCACTGTAAAGCTGTCCAGCAAGCGTCTTATTATGCGCAATAATTAATGTCGGCTTATTCAATGCCTGAATAATATTCGCCATCGTAAACGTCTTACCAGAGCCTGTAACACCTAATAACGTCTGAAATTGATTTCCCTCTCGAAATCCCTGTACCAACTGTTCAATCGCTTGAGGCTGATCACCAGTTGGCTGATACTGAGATTGTAATTTAAACTGTGTCATATGCAAATCCTTTCTTAGTCTATGCAACTGTCGTTGTTCTATTAATACTTTTTGAAATTATTACCATACTAAGCTAATAGTCAAACCTTTATCCGAACAGATATACGACAAAATGTTCGTTCAAAACAAATATTCGAGATTATTTTAGTTATCTTTACTATATCACAAACAACATAAAATGTACAGCATTTTTTTGAACATTTGTTCTATTTTTTTCTTTGTCTTATGCCCTCACATAAATAAAAACTGTAGTTTCTTAAATTAAAAAAGAAGCTACAGTTTTTATTATTTTATTATTTTTTTGTAATTTTATCGTTTACAATCTCAATTGCTTTTTGAAGCTGTGTATCTTGAGATTTCTCTATATTTATTTGCTGCTGAAGAGCCTCATCCAATGTTACTTCAATGTCTGGTGTAATTCCAGTCTCATGAATGCAAACACCAGATGGTGTATAGTAACGAGAAACAGTCATTTTTAATGCACTTCCATCGCTCAGTGGCAAAACTGTCTGCACGATTCCCTTTCCAAAAGTTGTTTTACCAATTAATGTACCTAATTTATAATCTTTAATCGCCCCTGAGAAAATCTCTGCTGCACTCGCACTATTTTCATTAACTAAAACTGCCATTGGCTTTGTAAAAGGAGTTTTTCCTTCTGACATATATGTCTTTCCCTGTTCATTTTTATCCTTTGTATAGACAATCTTTCCTTCTGGAAGAATTCCTTCAAGAATCTTTACTACACTGCTCAATAGCCCACCTGGATTATTTCGAACATCTATAATTAGCCCCTGCATTCCCTGTTGTTCCAGATCTTGCATCGCCTGCTCAAACTGTGTTACTGTGATTTCATCAAACTCTGTGATTTGCAGATATCCAATCTGATTTTCCAACATTTCATGTGTAACTGTAGGATTTTCAACATTTCGACGCTCTACTTCTACTTCATGATATTCATTATCACTTTCTCGAAATACTGTAATTGCCACTTTCGTGCCTTCTTCTCCCTTAATGTGTTTGACTACCTCATTTAATTCCATACCAGTTACTAGTACATCACCGACTTTAACAATACGGTCGTTTGGAAGAATTCCTGCCTCTGCTCCTGGGCAATTTTCAAACACACGTACAACTGAAATTTGTCCCTCTTTATCTTTAGAAACCATGACACCGATTCCATAATATGTTCCACTAATGGATTCATTCATCTGTTCAAACTCTTCCTTTGTATAATATGCAGAGTAAATATCATTTAATCCTGCAATATAACCCTTATACAAATATTCCTCTAATTTTTTCTGATCAATGTCAAACAAAAATCCGCTTTGTACATATTTTTCTAATGTATTTAGTTTAGTTTGTACCTTAGCACTAATTGGTCTGCTGTCTGATTCCGATGCCTGCTGTATCGCAATATTTGGATTTTTTTCTATTATTAGAACATTTCCAGCAACAGCTGTTCCTACTGCAATACCAATAATAAGCACCATCCCCAATGCTCCTGTTAGAACACCCTTCCAAAACTTCTTGTTGGATTTTTCTTCCATACAGATACTCCCTTAATTAATTATAATATTGAATAGATGCACCTGGATAACGTGTTCCAGACATATCATTTGGATTTAAATAATCTCCTGTAATCGGGTCTAAGTAATCTCCGCTCACCTTATTATAAATTGCATTACTACTTGTTAGATATAAACGGAAATCCAAATGTGGTCCAGTTGATAACCCCGTTGATCCAACTAAAGCAATGACACTTCCAGCATTTACAGTCTGTCCCACCTGAACAAGCAATGCGGAACAATGATTATACATTGTCATATAACGGCCTCCATCATGAGAAATCCATACTTGATTACCACAGCCTGGTGTTCCAATATCCGATCCATTTCCAACATAAACGACCGTTCCAGCTGCCGCTGCAACAATTTCAGAACCCATTGGCGCATAAATATCAACTCCATGATGGAATAATGCAGTTCCAGCAACTGGTTGATTTGGCCTCGGACCAAAATTACTTGTAATTGTTCTTCCTGCTGGAAGTGGCCAGCAAAATGCAAGTTGTAACTCTTTACTTGTATTTGCTGGCGGCACCGTTGCCTGTGTCGTTGGTACTGTCGTTGTTGAAATTGATGATGTTGGAGTATTTTGTCCACCAATTACCTCTGCTGTATTATTTTGTCCTGCCTGCCATCCTGCATTAGAATTGTTATCTTTTTCTGTATTATCTGCAGAAGGTAATGTCTGCTGTGCCTGCTGCTGACGTATTTCTTCTGCTTTACTTTCTTCTATTCTTCTTTCTTCTTCTGCCTTACCCTGCTGTATTGATTCTTTTCGAGCAGCCTCTTTTTCTTCTGCTTCCTTTGCCGCTTTGCTTGCCAGCTCAGCTGCAATTTTATTAATTCTTTGAATCTCTTCTAACTCATTTTGCAGCTGTAAAGCAATTGCTTGCTCTTCTGCAATTTCTGACTTATACTGTTTCACATCCTTTTCAGAATCTTTAATCGAATTATTTACATTAGCAAGTTCCTGTTGTTTTCCTTTCAGAAGAACCTGCTGTGCCTCTAATTTATCTTCTTCTTCCTCTTTCATCTGCTGAAGAGATTTTTTCTGCTTTATGAGTTCTTCTTCAATTTTTTTACACTCATTAATGGTATCCTGATAATTCGCCAGCATATTTCTATCATATACGGATATTTGAGAAATATACTCTGCACGGTTTAAAACTTCTGTAATGGACTTTCCACTTAACAACAATTCCATATAATCCGATTCTCCATTTTCATATATGTAACGGATTCTCTTCTTCATGTCTTCCTGTTGTTTATCGCGGCTCTCCTCGGATACCTTTAACTTTTCTTCATTTTTATCAATCTTATCTTCTATTTCTTTTATCTTTTTGCTTAAATTATAAACACATTCTGCTATTTCTGTCATTCTCGTGTCAATTTCCTCAATATATGTATCCAAATCTGCCTTTTGCTCTTCCATATGCTTCAGTAATTCTTCCGCCTGTTTTTTTTGATTTTTTAACTGCTGTACATTTTCTTTTGCAGAATCTAATTGTTTTTGTTTTTCACTTTCTCCTCCAGCCTGCACCATTACTGCGGTAAACGTCGTCACTGCCGCCGCAATTAGTGCCATTATTTTCCTGTTTCTTATAATTTTGTTTCTCATTACTACTATTTCCTCTCCTATGTTCTCTGTCCCACTTTTCGCTCTCTTTTCCCAAATATAATCAATAATCCCCTTTTATCCAATTATACTTTTAAATGTCTCTTTATTGTGAAAAAACTTCCAACAAACCCAATCCCCTCTCCTAACAAAAGAGCGATTGGAAATAATATACAAAATATTTGTCTTACTGAAAGAAACTTCAATACAGTAGACAATATATTTAATTTCTCATTAATTAACACAATTGCTTCCTTATAAAAAAAATATAATATAACAAGCGGAATTACTGTTCCAACAAATCCAAGCACTAATCCCTCCACAAGAAATGGTCCTCTTACAAACGTATTTGTTGCACCAAGCCACTTCATTGTATGTATTTCTTTTCTTCTTACTGTATAAGAAAGGGTCGTTGTGTTACTGATTAAAAATGCACTGACAATAAATAAAATCCCTGTCACTACGATGGATATCCATCCAATCAAATTTTTTATATCTTTTAATCCTCCAGCCGCTAATTCCGAATACGTCACTTTACGAATTCCTTTTATTTTTTGCAGCTCAGAAACTAATTGTTTTTGTTTTTCTATATTCGTTAAATGAATCTCAAAAGAAGCGGAACCAGCAAGCGGATTTTCTCCCTTAAATCCATCTGCCAATTCTGGCATATCCTTAAAATAAATTTGTTTAAATTCATTCCATGCTTCTTCTTCTGATATATATTTAATTGATTTTACATCCGTTCTTTTTTCTAATTTTTGTTTTAATGCTAAAATATCGGACTCTTCTAGCCCATCATCAAAAAACACAGTGACGCCCACTGCATCATCTGCACCTTTTGCCATATATTCCAAATTTGCAAATATGCAGTAAAATAATCCAAACAAGAAAATACATACTATAATTGTAATAACTGATGCCAAGGAAAACATTTTATTTCTTTTTATATTTCCAATACCTTGTTTGAAACAATATCCAATTGTACTAAGCTTCACTGTTCTCCTCCTTGCGGTCACTAATAATTTCGCCATTTTTCATAATAATGACTCTCTTTCCCATTCGCTCAACTAACTCACGATCATGAGTAACTACAACAATTGTTGTCCCCATTTCCCGATTAATTCGTTCCAAAAGCAGCATAATCGACTTTGCATTTTCCGAATCAATATTTCCTGTTGGCTCATCTGCCAATAAAATCTCTGGCTCATTCACTAATGCTCTGGCAATTGCAACACGCTGCTGCTCTCCTCCAGACAACTGTCTTGGATAACTTTTTTGCCGCTGCTCAAGACCAAGTCTTGCCAATGTCACAGGAACATTAATGCGTATTTCTTTTGCACTTGCCCCTGCCACTCGCTGCGCCAAAGCTATATTTTCATAAACATTATAATCTTCTAATAAGCGAAAATCTTGAAAAACAACCCCGATCTTTCTGCGATATTTTGGAATCTTTCTTTTTGGCAGTTTTCTCAAGTTTTGTCCATTCACATAGATCTCTCCACTTGTCGGTTCTACTTCTTTTAACAGCATCTTAAAAAGTGTTGATTTTCCAGCTCCGCTATGACCTACTAAAAATACAAATTCTCCTTTTTCGATATCTATTGATATATTAGAAAGGGCCTGTACTCCCTGATCATAAGATTTACTTACATTTTTTAAATGAATCATCTTTTACACATTCCATTCCATGAAAAATTCTCCCACTTTAAAAATTCTGAAAAGTGGGAGTCTTTTTTTAAAACAAGCTTCTTTGACACCCAAATGAAGTGTTTTCTTACTGAGAATTAATATTCTTGGCTCTCCATATATTTCATATATTTGACAACCATAAGAGCAATCTTAAATGTAATCGCATCTTCAAACACTCTTAAGTCTAAGCCAGTACTCTTTTGAAGCTTATCCAAACGATAAACTAATGTATTACGATGAATATACAGCTGTCTTGATGTCTCAGAAACATTTAAGCTATTTTCAAAGAACTTGTTAATCGTAGTTAACGTTTCATCATCAAACTCGTCTGGAGAACGTCCATCAAAAATTTCCTTGATGAACATACGACATAAAGGCAATGGAAGCTGATAGATCAGACGACCGATTCCAAGATTGGAGTACGCTACTACATTCTTACCGCTGTAGAAAATTTTTCCTACATCAAGTGCCATCTTGGCTTCCTTATAAGAACGAGAAACTTCTTTAATTTCATTTACAATCGTACCATATGCTACATGTACTTGGCTCATTGCCTCTGTGTTTAACATATCAACAATAATATTTGCTGTCTTTTCTAAGTCATCTTGTTCTTCTGTTTCCTTTAACTCTTTGACAAGAATAATATTCTTCTCATCTACTGCTGTGATAAAGTCTTTTGCCTTTGTCGAGAACAGACTTCTCACTGTCTCCAGCGCGTTTGTGTCTTTCTCGTTCTTTGTCTCAATGATATAAACAACACGACGTACATTTGTCTCGATATGAAGCTTTTTCGCACGGTTATAAATATCTACTAAGAGTAAATTGTCTAATAACAGGTTCTTGATAAAGTTATCCTTATCAAAACGTTCCTTATAAGCGATCAGCAAATTCTGAATCTGGAACGCAGCAATCTTACCTACCATATAGACATCATCACTTGCACCTTCTGCTAATAAAACATATTCCAGTTGGTGTTCATCAAATACTTTAAAGAACTGGTAACCTGAAATTACCTGACTGTCTGCAGGAGAAATAACAAATGCAAGAATAGCATCTTCCTCTACCTCTATCTCAGAAAGCGTCGTTGCTAACATCTTTCCATCGGTATCGCATACACATAAATCAATTCTAGTTATGTTCTTTAAACCTTCAATTGTGCTTTGCAAAATCTGATTTGAAATCATTCGTTCACACTCCCATTCTATTGTACTCTCTCTATATATTAAACCAAAATCGGAAAAAATAAAAGAGGAAATGTATATTTTTTACACATTTCCTCTAAATTTTACAAATTACATATCACAAAACAATATATTAGTTAACAACTACCTGTTCTGTTTCTTTGTCAAAGATGTGAATCTTAGTTAAATCAAGAGCAAAGTCTACTTTAGTACCTGGTCTTGCAGTTGTACGTGGGTTTACTCTTGCTGTAAAGCTTGCATCACCCTGATCGAAGTATAAGAATACTTCAGCACCTAACATTTCATATACTCTGATTGTAGCATGAATGATACTGTCTGGAGACTTAGCTAACCATTCTGGATCATCATGAATATCTTCTGGACGAATACCAAATGTAACTTCTTTTCCTACATAGCCCTTGCTTGCAACTACTTTTGCCTTATCAGCTGGAAGAGTAATCTTATTATCTGCAAACTTAACAACAACATTAGAACCTTCCTGAGCAACAGTTGCATCAACTAAGTTCATCTGTGGTGAACCGATGAAACCAGCAACGAACTTGTTTGCTGGCTTGTCATATAAGTTCTGAGGTGTATCAACCTGCTGAATAATACCGTCTTTTAATACAACGATTCTTGTACCAAGTGTCATAGCCTCTGTCTGGTCATGTGTTACGTAGATGATTGTTGTACCTAATCTCTGATGAAGTTTGGAGATCTCAATACGCATCTGTACACGTAACTTAGCATCCAAGTTAGATAAAGGCTCGTCCATTAAGAATACCTTTGGCTGACGAACAATCGCACGCCCCATAGCAACACGCTGTCTCTGACCACCAGAAAGAGCCTTTGGCTTACGGTCTAATAAATGTTCAATATCAAGAATCTTAGCTGCTTCATGTACTAATTTATCAATTTCTGGCTTGGAAACTTTTCTTAACTTCAAACCAAATGCCATGTTATCATATACTGTCATATGTGGATACAGAGCGTAGTTCTGGAATACCATCGCGATATCTCTATCCTTTGGCTCTACATCATTACATAATTTATCGCCAATCCATAATTCACCAGAAGAAATTTCTTCCAAACCAGCAACCATACGAAGAGTTGTGGACTTACCACATCCAGATGGACCTACAAAGATGATGAATTCTTTATCTGCAATTTCAAGATTGAAATCCTTAACAGCTACGAAGCCATTAGGATAAGCTTTACAAATGTTTTTGAGTGACAAACTTGCCATATACACTTTCCTCCCTGTTAACTTTAACAATAATGTTAGTTTTTTCTCTTATTTACTGCTTCCACAGTAACTCTCGCCTCATGTCCTTATAATACACTATTTCAAAGCATTTGACCATATTGTAATTTCACAAATTAATATTTAGCCTTTTGGACATTTTGACATACAAAATAAAATTTTCACGAAAATATCAACAGATTTATATTCTAAGTGGATTAGATTAGAACATTGTTACAAAGTAGTAAGTAACTGTTCCTTTTTCGAAAATAATTCTGAAAAATTAGATTGTTTTTTTGTGAATTTTGCTGTATTGTTTATGTTTTCGTGTTAATTTATTTTCTTTTCTTAATTCAATTTATATTACTTTTAAATCCCCTTTTATTTGTTTTTTTTTGAACTATATTAAGTATATTCCTATTAATTTTCCTTATATTATACAGTTTTTCATTTCGCTTTTTCTGTCGAATTATAAATTTTTCTTCAATACTCATCCAAAAGATAGATTCCTACTATCCACTTTACTTATAATAATTCTATTTTTCTTGTTCTTCTCTACAATTTGTAAAAATATTTTCTAAATTTTATAAAAATTCTACACTATTTGTTTCTTTCTTACTTTTCGCTTTTTTAGTATACTGAGCCTTAAGAAGGGCGTACTCAAATCTTAATTAACGAAAGAAGGTTTATTATGAACAAACATATGAATTCAGAGGATAATAATGAAGTTTCTGCCTCACTTACTGTTGGACAACGAGTGAGAAAAGAACGCCGCTTGCGTGGAATGACGCAAGCGGAATTCAGTCATCTTCTTGGCATATCCGTCAGTTATCTTGGTGCCATTGAACGTGGTGAAAGAGGAATATCGAGTTCCGTCATGGGACTTCTTCATGAACAGCTCGGTTTATCTTATGATTATCTTCTTGACGGTACTACACTAAATGATTATAGTATTCAACAATATTTACGAGAAACATCTCATTATGGAATCCGTCATAATCTTGATGTAATCCTCGGAGCATGTTCTAATCAAGAGCTTGAAAACTGTTATGATATGATTCATACTTATCTAATTCATAGCAGACGCAGAAAAAGGAGGAAGGGGAAAAACCCTTCCTCTGAACAATAACTATTTTTTCTCTATTGAATTGTCATTAATTTGAATGCTTCCCTCTTTGAGTAGACGTCCTAATGCACGTTTGAATGCATTCTTGCTCATATGCAATTCTCTTTTAATAGTTTCGGGAGCGGCCTTTTCACCAAATGGGAGAGTTCCGCCATATTTGTCAATAACCCGCAGAATGGTATCTCCGTCCTCATCCATTTGCAGATAGGCCTTCTCCCGGATGCTCAGATCCAGTTTCCCATCTTCTCGTACTCTTACTACACGGGCATGAACACTATCCCCAACACGATAGCTATCATACAATTCCTTTTTCGGTACTAGCCCATAATATTGGTTATCAACTGCGACAAATAATCCAATATCTGAATTGATCTGATAAATAATTCCATCGACATGATCATCTTTTTTGTATGGACTATCAGCCCTCAATTGTTCATAAATACGCATAGTTGCACATAATCGTTGGCTTTTATCTGCATAAAGACTGACTAGATAATGCTCTCCTTTTTTCACAGGTATAACCTGTTCTTTAAAAGGAAGGAATAAATCCTTTTCTAATCCCCAGTTTAAAAATGCACCTATTTTTGTGCATTCCGCAACTTCTAGAACGGCTAACTCTCCGATTTGAAGCATTGGATGATTGGTCGTAGCAATCATTCGATCACTGGAATCTTTATAGATAAATACCTCCAACTGGTCTCCGACTTCCGTTCCCTCTGGTACCTGTTTCCTTGGCAGGAGCACTCCGCTGTCCTGTTCCTGTTCTCCCAAATAAATGCCAAAGTCTTTCTTTCGCAGGACTTTCAATGTCTGTACTCTACCCAGCTCGATCATAAATTTCCCCTTTCTATTGCCTTACATAATTTGTTGTAACTTTCATTAATAGGAAGTCTTCTATTATGCTCTTTTTTGTATCGCTTCAAAATCAATTTTTATCTTGAAAGAAACTCTACAGTTGAGAATGGTTTTCCGTCTTCATTTTCTAATACAATCACAAATCCCTGTTCTACAGAATACAAAACTGGTATAATAGTATCACCTAGTTTTGCCTGTTGACGGTATTCTGCCCTCATCTGATAAACAGAAAAATCTTTAGGCAAATATTGGAGAGCTATTTTCACATACTGACCATTATTCATATGCTGATTTGTATCTAAATGATAATACTGCACTTGAATTGGAGGCTGTTTTTGACCGCTATGCGGAATTGTAATTTTTCTATCCGCATAATTCATCTCTAATGGCTCGGCATTTCCATAACAGGCAACAAATTCGGGTCTAATCCGCATCGGACGTCCCGTAATTGTATCTGCCAAACACCAGATTGAATTCGCTTTTACTAAGTATTGGCCTGCCTCATCCATAATCGCAAAGTTACGATACCCAAAGACATTCGTAAAATCATATGCCTGCGTACCAATTACAATCTCCTGACCAAATTGAGGGGACTGCTCAATTATAATTTGCCAAGCTGATAACATCCACACTCGATGATTTTGTTTGAGATATACAATCCCGACTCCTAAATCTTCTGAGTGAAATGTACTGCAATCTTGCATGTAATTAATAATATGATCTAACGTAATATTTCCCTTGGCATCTATCTCACTATAACGGACACGTGAATGAAACGTATACATTATTTATCTCCCTTCTGGCAGCATGGATCTCCGCCATCCATATTTAATATGTATTACTAGTTAAACAGTATACCATATTATTGAAAAAACTACAACAAATTCACTGTATTTCATATAATTTGATTCTATAAATTCCCATCAAAGCCATAAATCTATCCGATTATCCACTCTATGTATACAAATTATTTTTGTTTCAACCATATTTAATACAAACTGTTTTCTTTTCTTAAAATTAACTTCTCGATATTCAAGCCCATCTTGTTTTGTATAAATTGTCTGTTTTTTTTTATTTTTTTGTTAAATTAACTTTTTTTATTTTTTTTCAAAAAAACTGTTGACTTTTCTTATTGAATCATATATAATGCATATTGTCTTGAGGATGACATGATACATCACTTAAGAGATTTATAAAGCGCTATCGCCAAATGGTAAGGCACTGGACTCTGACTCCAGCATTTCAAGGTTCGAATCCTTGTAGCGCTGTTTAGAACTCCTGAATTTAGTTCAGGAGTTTTTTTGTACCCTATTTTACAAAATTAACCCTATATTAATTTCAGCCAGCGAAGTTATATATTTCGCTGGCTGCATACAGCACACATTAAAAATAATCGTTAATCATTTCCTATTATCTTATCTCCACAACTATACTGTACTTCTACTAGATTAAAGCAAGCGTTTTTAATAGATACAGCCACGCAGTTAACGTAAATGCACTAAATGCCGTTGTCATCATCACGACACTTGAACTCAATGTTCCATCATGCCCCATATTTTTTGCCATAACAAAACTACTTACGGTTGTCGCAGAACCCAACATCGTTAAAATAGCAATCAGCTTACTTTCTGTAAATCCAATTGAAATCGCAAGCGGCAAAAAAATCGCAGGCAGAATCACGAGTTTAATAATTGTACAAACTGAAGCCATTTTCATATTAGCAGCTGCTTTTCTTATATCAAACTCTCCTCCAAGTGCCATTAATCCAAGAGGAGTCGCTAAAACAGCAATATTTTTGATTGTTTTCTGCATAATTACTGGCTGCGGAAGCTTTAACACAGACCAAAATAATCCGAACAAAATACCTAATATGATTGGATTCGTAATAATTCCTTTTGCAGTCTTTTTTATTATTACACGATCAATTCCCTTTTGACCTTTTCTAAACAGACTAAGTACAACAACTGCCATTGCATTATAAAGCGGCACACTTCCAATAATCATTAACGGTGCCATTCCCGCATTTCCATAAATATTTTGAATAAATGCAATTCCTAAAATAGCGGCACTGCTGCGATACGACGCTTGTATGAATTCTCCCCTAAGAGAATGATCTTTTACAATAAAAAAAGATAGTAAGGTAATCAAACTGATACTAATCAATGTTACTCCAAAACAAAACAGTACAAATTTTGTATCCCACACTTCATAAAAATTCGCATTTGAAATATCTTGAAATAACAGCACTGGCAATGCTGCTTTGAATACAAACTGATTCATCTTTTTTACAAAATCTTCACTAAATAATCCAAGTTTGCGAAAACACATGCCCGCTATCATCGTTAAAAAGATCGGTACGGTTGCATTAAAACAAAAAATAAGATTTTCCATTGTATCTCCCTCTTTTATCACTTTGCTATGTAAACTAAATAGATTTCTCTAATTCATTATCATCAAATAATTTTATTATGGAATACTCTTTCTGAAAAGTCAATATCACAGATACGACAATTATTCTTGAATTTTTCTATGATATTCTTCCCAAATTAGTAAAAATATGCTATACTTTTCTTTATTGTAAGCACACATAATCTAAACTGCTGTCAAAAGACATCTATCCAATTTTCGACATAATACAGCGACTTAAAAAAATGATCTTTGACCAGATAAAAACTAAGTGCTGCTGTCCGACATAATACATGATCAGAAAGGAGAATTCAATTGAAAACACAAGAATCCGCTGAAAACTATTTGGAAACAATTCTCATTCTAAGCCAGCGTCTGCCTGCTGTTCGTTCAATTGATATTGTAAATGAACTTAATTTTTCTAAACCGAGTGTCAGTGTAGCAATGAAAAACTTACGAACAAAGGGTCTTATATCCGTAGATTCTTCTGGTTTCATCCATTTAACACCAGACGGACATATGATCGCAGACACCATTTACGAACGGCATCGTTTACTTTCTAGTTGGCTCATTCATCTCGGTGTAGATGAAAAAACTGCAACAGAAGATGCATGCCGTATTGAACATGTCATCAGTCCAGAAAGTTTTAAAGCAATAAAAAAACATGTTACGAATCATCAACCAACACAATCGTAACTTATAAGGATAGCTTGTGCCATGCTGCTCTTTGATCAGCTCACATAGTATTAGAAAAAACTCACAATTCAATAGCTTCATATCAAAGTTAAACTGTTTACGATATGGATTTATGTTTTTTCAGACTAATATAGCACAATCTATCCTTATATTATACAACGCTATTTCATAAACATATGAATAAGCTCTTCTTTCCACTTTGTGTATGGATGATACCGCATCGGAAGATCAATCCAATTGTATTTTTTTACAATGCTCTTTCTATGGCTAAATGTCTCAAATCCATTTCTTCCATGATAGCTTCCCATTCCACTTCCTCCAACTCCGCCAAATCCCATCGCCGATGTAGCAAGATGGATCATTGTATCATTGATGCAGCCTCCGCCGAAAGAAAGATATTTTAACACATATTCTTCCATTGATTTTTTTGTCGTAAATACGTAAAGTGCCAATGGCTTTTCAAAATGTCCTAAAATCTCAGGAAGTTCTTCTTCTGTCTTGAATGTCATAACCGGAAGCACTGGTCCAAAAATCTCTTCTTTCATAATCGGAGAATCCCATGTAACATGATCTAAAATAGTTGGTTCAATCTGCAGCGTCTCCTCTTTTCCGTGTCCACCAGTCACAATTTTTTCTGAATGAATCAGCCGCATCACTCGTTTGTAATGTTTTTGACTCACCATTCTTGGATAATCTGGGTTATCAATTGGAATTTTTCCGAGCATTTCATGAATCTGTACTCGAAGTAACTCTAAAAATCGTGCCTTAATTGTTTCATGTACAATTAAATAATCAGGAGCAACGCAAGTTTGACCACTGTTTAATAACTTTCCAAAAATAATTCGCTTTGCTGCTAATTTTAGGTTTGCACTTTCATCTACAATAACAGGACTCTTTCCTCCAAGTTCCAATGTCACAGGGGTGAGATAACGGGATGCTTTTTCCATAACAAACTTTCCAACGGAAATGCTTCCAGTAAAGAAAATATAATCGAATCGCTGCTCCAGCAATTGTTCGTTCTTACTTCGTCCTCCTTCTATCACTGTAATATAGTGTTCTGGAAATGTCTGTGCAATAATTTTACGCATCAATGCAGATGTCTCTGGTGCATAGTCAGATAGTTTTAATACAACACAATTTCCCGCTGCTATTGCATCTGCCAATGGCTCAAGTGCAAGCATCATCGGATAATTCCACGGAGACATAATAAGTACAACGCCATATGGTTCTGCTATTGTAAAGCTTTTGGCATAAAACTGCGCCAACGGTGTCGGTACAATCTTTGGTCTTGTCCATTGTTCCAAATGTTTCTGTATATAAGTAATCTCGGAAAGTGTCATTCCAATTTCTGTCATATAAGACTCAAATCCTGATTTACTCAAATCTTTTTTCAAAGCATCTTTCCAAGCTTGTTCATGATTTTTAACCGCAGCTTTTAATTTTGCCAGTGCCTTTCTCCGAAACTGTATGGATATCGTAGCACCACTCTCAAAATATTTTCTCTGTTTTTTTACGATTTGATGAATATCTGTCATAATTTTCCTTCCCTCCATACTCCAACCTTAATATATGAATGATTATCTTTTCTTGTATCATTCACTTTCCACGTTTCTGTTTTGAGACAGCAACATACACATCTGCTCCGCCATTGCAGAGGCATTTGCCAGTACAAGACGTACTTCCTTATTATTTCCATTTACAACAACTTTTATAGAGATTATCACGAATTAATGTGAGCGCAGTAGATGCATAGGCATCGCTGACTGGATTTTTTGAAGCCATGTGTATGTCTCAATTGCATGACTCTGTTTTGTGAACTACTCCAATCGACTTCGTTAAACTCGTCGAATGGAGCTTCGTCCGGGGAAATCCCCCGCACAGGGTGGACACACACCCTCTACACCCTGTTACGGGCTTACTTTTCTTTGTATGTATTTTGTTTGACCGTTATGCACGGATGCGTTTTCTGTACAGATCTCGGTATCGGATGACAGAAACAC
>JALFSR010000042.1 GCA_022778745.1 Clostridiales bacterium | reverse complement strand
TTATTCTACTGCTATAGCGAATGGAATGCAAAAGGTAAAGGAATATCCTGACCCTAAAAATATTATTTCTTATGCCTATGCTATCACGCGTGAAGAGTGGAAAAAAATGAAAGAAGAGTGAACTAATTTCACTCGAAAATTTCAGTCTTACGGAGAGGCTGAAAAGCAACAGAAACTTTGAAGCTTTAGGAGAAAAATATGGTAGCAATAATTGGAGCAATAACATTTTCAGTGGTAATCATATTATCTGTTCTAATAATATGTGGCTTACCATTAGGGGAGTTGACAATGGGAGGCCAATATAAGGTCTTTCCCAAAAAATTAAGAATTGTTTTAGTAACACAATTGATTTGTCAATTATTCTTTGTAATAGTTATTTTACAGATGGGTGGTTTTTTCCCGTTGTGGTTTTCAAAAAAAGTAACCAAGATAATTTGCATAGTTATGGCTGTATACCTTTCGTTGAATACGGTCATGAATTTTGTGTCAAAGAGTAAGAAAGAAAAGTGTATTATGACACCTCTTTCATTTGTCGCAGCGGTATGTTTTTGGATAACTGCGTTAGTATGATAGAGGAATGAACTTTGAATTTTGAGGTAGTAAGCAAATGAGTAAATATAATTCTCTATGGGAATATGTGCAGAATAATGGGAAACAATCTTTTAAGCTGACATTTGAAGAAATACAGAATATTGCGGGAATAGCAATAGACCACTCATTTCTGAAATACAAAAAGGAATTAATCGATTACGGTTACGAGGTTAAAAAAATATCTATGAAGGAGCAGACGGTCATTTTTAATAAAATTGGCTAACAACTATCCGGTTTGCTTCTCTACTTTGCGTAGGTGGAAAATGGTTCTTTCTGCGGTTATGATATTTTCATAGGAGGTACATGAGTATGAATCAATATGTAACAGGAGCAGTGATTAAAGAACTGCGGGAAAAATATCATTTAACACAGGCAGAACTTGCTGTGAAGTTGAACGTTTCAGATAAAACTGTGTCGAAATGGGAGACTGCAAAGGGATATCCGGATATTTCTTTGCTTGAACCAATAGCGCAGATCTTTGGCATATCCGTTACGGAACTGATTTCAGGAAATGCCGTCAGTAATGTAAATATTTCCGCTAATATGCTGTGTTCAAAGTTTTATGTGTGCCCGGTTTGTGGGAATATTATTCATAGCACAGGTGAAGCTGTCATTCAGTGTCACGGAATAATGCTCAAGCCATGCCAGGCAGAAAAAGCGAATGAGAATCACAGGGTATTTATTGAGCGAATTGAAGATGAGTATTATATCCGTGTTGAGCATGATATGACGAAACAGCATTATATTTCTTTTATTGCCGGAGTGTCATCAGATAAAGTCCAGATGGTAAAGTTATATCCGGAGGGTAATGCAGAGGCAAGACTAAAGATAAATGGAACCAAAAAAATTCTTTTTTATTGTAATAGAGATGGATTGTTTTCTATTACATCTGTTAAAGAAATAGAAGATAAACAAACTTCTTATGATGATAAAGAAGAATGTTAAGTATTAGAACAAGCTGAAAAGGTACGGTTTGGATAAGGCTAAAAAAGCTACGACTCTCAGTATTGTGGAGAGACTGAAAGTATGCATGAATTTGAATTTGGTGGAGGTGAATTAATTGAAGGAAAATACATATCAAACTCCCTGCGGAACGATTCACTATTGGTCCAATATTTTAAGTTTGGATGAGATTACGCTTGTCTTTCTGCCCGGATTGACTGCTGATCATAGATTGTTTGATAAACAAATTGATTGTTTTGAGGGAAAACATAATATTATTGTATGGGATGCACCAGCTCATGCATCTTCGTGGCCGTTCCAGTTTAATTTTGACCTGTTTGACAAGACCAAATGGCTGAATCGTATTCTTGAAAAGGAAGAAATTACCAAGCCGGTTATAATCGGGCAGTCAATGGGCGGATATGTGGGACAGGTTTATGCGCAACTTTATCCGAATCAACTGACTGGTTTTATTTCTATAGATTCCGCACCGTTGCAAAGAGAATACGTGACGGCAGTTGAACTTTGGCTTTTGAAAAGAATGGAGCCGGTATATGCTCACTATCCGTGGAAATTTCTTTTGAAATCTGGCACTGAGGGTGTTGCAACTTCCGATTATGGAAGAAATCTGATGCGTGAAATGATGTTGGTATATGACGGCAATCAGAAGCGTTATGCACAAATTGCCGGACATGGCTTTCGTATTCTGGCAGAGGCAATGGAAAAGAATCTTCCGTATGAGCTTACGTGTCCTGCTTTGTTGATATGTGGCACACAGGATCATGCTGGTTCATGTATACGGTATAACAAAGCATGGCATCGAAATACGAAAATTCCTTTAAAGTGGATTGAAGGAGCTGGACATAATTCTAATACAGACAAACCTGAACTGATAAATAGCCTGATAGAGAAATTTCTTTCAACCATTTAATAACAGACAACTTTCAGTCTTGCGGAGAGATTGAAAGCAACAGAAGATTTGAATTTGGTGGTGACAAGTATAATGATAGTTGGAGTAATTCAGGCAAGTTCACAGACAAATAAAAACAATATTTTATTTGATGCTGTAAAGAAATATGCTACAGGACATGAAGTGATTAATTTTGGGTGTTTTCCAGATGATATCATAAAATATTCATATATTGAGATATCGATAGAAATAGGTATTCTTCTTGCAAGTAAAGCTGTTGATTTTGTTGTAACAGGATGTTCATCCGGACAGGGAATGATGTTGGCGTGTAATAATATGCCCGGAGTTATCTGCGGCTATGCTCCCACACCTAAGGATGCATACTTATTTGCACAAATAAATAATGGAAATGCTATTTCGTTGCCGTTAGGCGAAGAATACACCTACTCTGGAAGTGAAAATTGTAAGAAAACGGTTGAAATGTTATTTTATGAATCGTTTGGACAGGGATATCCTAAAGATCAGGCAGCGAGAAAGATTAGCGACGCAAAATTGCTTAAGTCTGTAAAAGAAAAATCTCAAGTTGATTTTATTACACTATTGGAAAGACTTGATGATAATTTGATTACAAAAGTTTTACAAAAGAAGAATGTGGTTGATCATGTCCTGAATAATGGTACTGACATTGCTACTATCAATTGGATTAAACAACATATATAATTTCAGTCTTCCGGTGAGATTGAAAGCGCGCATGAATTTGAAGCTTCCGATGCACCCAGGAGAATTTAATTGATATTTTCTACCATTTGGTATATACTATGTATATACCAAATATAAGGAGGGTTCCATATGCAAGCACAAGTAAAAGAATGGGGAAATAGTCAAGGAATCAGATTGCCAAAAGAAGTATTGAGAAGTGCAGGAATCACATTGAATGAGTTTTTGGATGTCACGGTATCAGATGGTGTAATCACTTTAGTGAAATCATTTCGTCATAAAACATTGGAAGAGAGAGCCGCAGAGTTTGATGGAAAGTTAATGCTTGATGGTGAATATGAGTGGGGTGAACCTGTCGGAAGAGAGGCATGGTAATGGAAATTTTACATCAAGGAGATATTATTGAAATTGAAAAAATTAAACATCCCGTATTGGTGGTTAGTAAGGATTTTTTTAATACGAGTGGTGAAATAATTGGATGTCCAATTATTAGAAATTCTACTCCGGGTCCGCTTCATATATGGATGGCTACAGAAGAAAATGAAGGTTATATACAATGTGAAAAACTGGCATTGTTAGATATGTCTCTTCGCGGTTACAAGAAAATAGATAGATTACCAATTTCAGAAATAATTAACGTATCTGATGCTATTCAGGGAATTTTTGAATACATTTGAAGAGAATTCTAATATGAGAAAGATGTGAATTTTCCGGATAAGGTATTGATAAGTGGTTGTCTCGTTTAAAAGAAATTGAAGGCGTGTAAAACTTTCAGTTTTATGTGCTTAGATAAAATGTAAAAGGCCAGGCAGTTTTGCCTGGCAAATTCTTTTAATGGGCTTTGTTGTAAAGCTTTTGAATTTCCTTTGGGAGATTATCAGGGAGCATTACATTAATTTTATTTTCGTTGCCATCAGCTATAGCGGTGTCATAATACCAGCATTTGAATTCCAGCATGGCAAGAGTTTTTTCAAGCTGTTTGATTTCCTCTTTGACGGCAGCCTTTCGATGCTCAAATAATTCTTTTCGTTTTGTATAGCTGGATGAACCTTCTGTTACTATTCACAGCCCTCCACCCACTTACGGCAAGGTATGAAAGGGCAACAGCTAAGTATGATGACATCGCCGAGCAGATAGAAAGCAAGAAGGTGAAGAGAGAATTGTTCAAAGGGTTCATTCGAACTTGGGAGAAGCAGGATGGCATAACCTACGAGTTCGATGCCGGGATTTGGAGCAGTCTTGTGCAGGAAGTGATTGTAAAGGCAAAAGATGATATTGTGTTCAAATTCAAGAACGGATTTGAAGTAAGAGTATAGAAATGGGATTTGTGGCACTCGGGCGGAAATGCTTGGGTGCTTTTTTGTGGAAAAAATGTAGGCGATATGATATGATGAACGATAAGAGATGATTACGATAATATGTCCCATGAAAAAAGTTTTTGATGGATTAATTTGATATTTTGTAAAAAGAATAAAAACAAAATAGGAGTGAAATTTTGATGAATATTGAAAAAAATTTGAGAGGTGGAAAGTTTAAGCATCTTCTTGAAAAAGCTATGGTTGATGTAAAAAATAAGACAAACCTGAACAGATTGGAACTGGAAGTCGTTTATTTGCTGTCTCATTATGATGAGATAACAACATTGACGGATATATGTCGGTACACGCAGATGAATAAAGGTCATATGTCTACTACTTTGGATAATCTTGTCAAACAAGGATACATTATATGCAAAAGAGATGATAAAGATCGTAGATATGTGAAATATGAGCTGACTGATGCGTCGGAACATCTCTGTCAGGAAATGGAGATTCTATGGGCAGAGTTAACCGCCAAGGTGGTGGAAGGAATTGATGAAGGCTCTTTGGCGGTATTTAACCGGGTGTCTGAGCAGATTAGTCATAATATAGATCAATTGTTGGAAAATGATTAGGAACTGTTAAGCGGAATATTTCGCGGACAGTTCCATTTTTTTTATAAAATAGTTGACATCCTCTTTTTGTGTGATATAATCATTTGCAATCAAACAGTTTGAAAACAAACTAAATGAGCAAGTGCTTCCGAGGAAGCATATATTTTTTATTAAATCACTAGCACTCAACAAGCGAGAGTGCTAACAAAACAGAAAAGAGGTAATGATTATGCAGTTAAAACCATTAGGAGAGCGTGTTGTATTAAAACAACAGGAAGCAGAAGAAAAGACCCAGTCCGGAATTATATTACCGGATAGTGCAAAAGAAAAGCCACAGACAGCTGTTGTCATTGCAGTAGGACCCGGAAGTGAAAAGGATGGAAAGAAAACTGAAATGCAGGTAAAAGAAGGTGACCGTGTAATTTATTCTCAGTATTCCGGTACAGATGTTAAGTTGGAGGATGAGGAATATATCATCGTAAATCAGTCCGATATTATTGCAATTGTGGAGTAGTAAAATAAAAAAACAGTTATTTTATATGTAGAAAGAAGGAATTAACATGGCAAAGGAAATTTTGTTTGATATCGATGCAAGAAAAAAGATGGAAGCAGGCGTTGATAAGCTGGCAGATACAGTAAAGGTGACAATCGGACCTAAGGGACGTAACGTTGTATTGGATAAATCTTACGGAACTCCTTTGATTACGAACGATGGCGTTACGATTGCAAAGGAGATTGAACTGGAAGATCCTTATGAGAATATGGGTGCACAGCTTGTGAAAGAGGTCGCAACCAAAACGAATGACATTGCAGGAGACGGCACGACAACTGCAACTGTTTTGGCACAGGCTTTAGTAAGTGAGGGTATGAAAAATATAGCTGCAGGTGCAAATCCAATTATTTTGCGAAAAGGAATGAAGAAAGCAGCAGATACTGCTATTGAAGCACTGGTTAAAATGAGCAAGCCTGTAACTGGAAAAGATCACATTGCAAAGGTTGCTGCAATATCTGCAGGTAATGATGAAGTCGGAACAATGATTGCCGATGCAATGGAAAAGGTTGGAGAGAATGGCGTCATTACAATAGAAGAATCAAAGACGATGCAGACAGAGATAGAGGTTGTAGAGGGAATGCAGTTTGACAACGGTTATTTATCTGCTTACATGTGTGATGATAAAGAAAAGATGATAGCTAATATGAATCATCCATACATTTTGATTACGGACAAAAAGATATCTAATATAAAAGATATTCTTCCTATATTGGAGCAGGTAATGCAGCAGGGAAGAGAAATGCTGATTGTTGCAGATGATGTAGAGGGTGAAGCACTTACAACACTAATCGTAAACAGGTTGAGAGGCACGCTCAAGGTCGTAGCTGTAAAGGCACCGGGGTATGGTGATAGTCGTAAGGAGATGTTAAAGGATATTGCAATTCTGACAGGTGGACAGGCAGTACTCGATGATCTTGGTATGCAGCTAAAGGATATCACAGTTGATATGCTTGGACAGGCTAAATCAGTTAAAGTAACAAAGGAACATACAACCATCGTGGATGGCGAGGGAAAGAAGCAGGACATTGAAGACAGAATCGCAATGATTAAGAGACAGGCTGCAGATGCTTCTGAGTACGACAGGGATAAGCTGGTAGACCGGGTAGCTAAGCTCGGCGGTGGTGTTGCAGTAATTAAGATTGGAGCAGCAACCGAAACAGAGATGAAGGAAGCTAAGTATCGTATGGAAGATGCATTAAATGCCACTAGGGCTGCTGTGTCAGAGGGTATCATTAGTGGCGGTGGCTCTGCTTATGTTCACGCACAAAAGGCGGTATATGACATGATATCAAGCATGGAGGGTGATGAGAGAACAGGAGCAGAGATTGTAGCCAAGGCATTAGAGGCTCCGCTTCGTGCCATTGCTGAAAATGCAGGCTTAGAGGGTGCTGTCATCATCAATAAGGTAAAGGAGTCAGATGAGGGCATAGGCTTTGATGCAGTTTCTGAACAGTACGTCAATATGGTCGATGCAGGAATTATTGATCCTGTCAAGGTTACAAGAAGTGCACTTTCCAATGCAATTAGTGTGTCATCAACCTTATTAACAACGGAGGCTGCTGTGGCAGATATTAAGGAAACAACACCTGCAATGCCGGCGCAACCGGATATGGGCTATTAAAATAAACCATTCTCTTTTACGAAGGGAAGTGACAGTCTGTTGCTTCCCTTATTTTAAATAAAGGAGGAGTCATATGGCAGAAACTATAGGAAATACAGATATTATAAAGCTGTCCAACGAATTGATATACCAAAGGCACTTGTTTAACCGGGAGCATAGAAAAGATGTCTTTATGAAAATGAGTATCCCGGAATACATTGCATTACAATATATTGCAATGGAGGAGACATCCGACATTTATTCAGGACGAGTCTATCTGAAGGATTTAGCGGACAGGCTACAGATGACGATGCGACAGATTTCTAAAATGGTAGAAAAGCTACGAGACGTAGGATATGTATTATGGTCTCATGACGGTAACGGCAGTGAGGGCACCTATGTTACAATTACTGAAAGCGGACGAAGCCTGTTAAGGGCGCAGGAAGAAACACTTAAGAAGTATTACGGGAAGGTGTTCGAAAAGTTTGGAAAGGATAATTTGATTCAGTTACTACAGCTTATGAAGCAGTTGGAAACTATTATGAGCAGTGAGGTGGAGAATCTGGAGGTGAATAGAGATGACAACGGAGCAGGTGAATGATTATTTTGAAGAATTGGAAGCAGTTTGTCTGAAAAATGATAACATTGCTCCGCGGTTATTTGAAGAATATGGCGTAAACAAAGGGCTTAGAGATGAAAATGGGAAAGGTGTCCTTACAGGACTTACCAACATATCAAAAATAGTGTCTTCAAAAATTGTTGATAATCAGAAGATTCCCTGCGATGGGGAATTGTGGTACCGGGGCTATCGAGTGGAAGATTTGATTCATTGTTTAGGACAAAATGAGTTTGGATTTGAAAAAATAGCATATCTTCTTTTGATGGGAAAACTGCCTGATGAAAGAGAGAAGGAAGACTTCGATAGAATTATTGGAGAGTGTAGGACATTGCCAACCAATTTTACAAGGGATGTCATTATGAAAGCACCTTCGGAGGATGTCATGAATTCCATGACCCGAAGTATTCTTACCCTGGCATCTTATGATAAAAAGGTAAAAGAACCAAGTGTCAGCAATTCGCTGCGTCAGTGCATCCAGCTCATCAGTGAGTTCCCATTGTTGGCAGTATATGGATATAATGCTTACAATCATTATGAAAAAAATGAGAGTATGTATATTCATCATCCCGATAAACAGCTTTCCACCGCGGAAAATCTATTGATGCTTCTGCGACCAGACAGGAAATATACCCTTACAGAGGCAAAGGTTTTAGATACGGCACTCATTTTGCATATGGAACATGGAGGAGGTAATAATTCTACATTTACCACAAGAGTCGTTACGTCATCCGGGTCTGACACTTATTCTACGATGGCAGCAGCAATGTGTTCGCTAAAAGGACCAAAACACGGAGGCGCCAACATTAAGGTAATGGAAATGATGGATGATATTAGGGCGCATATAAAGGATTATTCAGATAAGGATGAGATAGAAGCATACTTAAGAAGGATTGTTGATAAAGATGCATTTGACCAAAAGGGCTTAATCTATGGAATGGGACATGCAGTATATTCTATTTCTGATCCGAGGGAGAGAGTATTTAAAGATTATGTAAAACAACTGGCAGAGGAAAAGAAAAGGCAAAAAGATCTTGAATTGTATGAAAACATAGAGATGCTTGCTCCAAAGATCATAGCAGATAAAAGACATATCTATAAAGGTGTCAGTCCCAATGTAGATTTTTACAGTGGATTTGTCTACGATATGCTGGGTATACCGGTAGAACTTTATACAGCCATGTTTGCAGTAGCTAGAATCGTAGGTTGGAGTGCACACAGAATAGAAGAGATGATTTGCACGGATAAAATCATCAGACCAGCATATATGAGTGTTATGGAAGAAAAAAGACTCAGTTAGAGAGCTTTCTAACCAAGATTTCAGATGGTGTAATAATAAAATAATGCGTCAGCATATACATAAAATTAAAGAGCAGCAGACTTTATAGGGGTGTTCATTTGAACACCCTTTTTGCTGTCTAAAAGGGTTCATCGTTGAATTGTATCATTTTCTTTGTCCTAACGAACTCGTATGGACACCCGCATAACGAAACGCTTGAACGCCTTGAATCAGTGGATACTTCAATCTATCGTACAGATGAACTCGGACAAATTATATGTAGTTGCAAAAGAAACGGCCCTATTACCGTGAGGAGTGTCATAAGACATAAGTAAATATAGTAGGAGGCATGTGGAAGCATTTTATGAATTTATATCTGTGAATTCCTCGATAATTGACCATCTTATTTCCTTGGTTTATAATTATTAACCGACGTGTTCTATTTACAATACTTTTTGGGAAATTTAAGTCTTAAGAAGAGGCTTGAAACAACAGAAACTTTGAAGTTGTGCAACCGATTACAGGAAGGAGAAGGATAATGGCTATCACATTAAAGAAAGCAACGAGAGAAGATATAGAAACAATCTGGAAAATGCAAGTAGAGGCATTTACAGAGCTTTTAGATAAATATCAAGATTTCGATATGAGTCCGGCAACTGAAAGCTTAGAAAAAATAATCGCTAAATTTGAACAGCCTTGGACAACTTATTATTATATCGTTGAGAATGATATAGTTGTTGGTGCAGTACGAATAGTTAATAAAAACGATGGAAGTAGAAAAAGAATTTCGCCAATTTGGATTATGGGTGAATTTCGCAATAAAGGATATGCTCAACAAGCAATGATTGAACTTGAAAATATATATGGTTCTGACCATTGGTGTTTGGATACAATTTTACAAGAAAAGGGAAATCTACATCTATATGAGAAAATGGGATATGTTCAAACTGGAAAGGTTGAGCATATAAACGAAAAAATGGATATAGTATTCTATGAAAAAAATTGACGAAGAAATCAGACAGATAACTTCTAGGTTTCTGTTGAGATGAAAGTAAGTATGAATTTGAATTTGTATTTATATCTGGAAGTGAGAAAAGATGAGAAATAAAGAAGAAATGATGAAGCTAATAATGGATGTAGCGATAAATGATGAACGAAAGAATTGGTGATTAGTATGAATGCAGAGATGATAATGGGATTAGTTATTATATCGATTGTGGCAGTAATAATGGTTATTATCGGTATTTCTCAATTTAATAAAAAAGAAAATCCAGTAGGATTTTATAATGTTATTGCCCCACCAAAGAAAGAAGAAATTTCTGATGTAATACAATGGAATAAAAAACATGGTTTTATTTGGATTGTTTATGGAATATGTATAGAACTTGGATTTTGGTTAGGTTACATTATGCCGAGTGAGGTGCTGGAAATGGTATTTACGATGGGAGGAGTTATTATCCCTTTGCCATTTATGGTTTTAAGACATCGTGCCTTAGAGAAAGAGTATAAACTTAACTAAAATTCTAATTTCAGTGCTTTAGGGGATTATATCAAATTAGGACGGTATTGATAGATGAATCGAGAATGGTCTGATAAGAATAAATTAGCTCAGAGTAAATTGAAAAAAGCAACATTTTATGATGGAATAAATGAATTCCTGAAATTACGAGAAATGTTGATGCAAGAAATGTTATCGTGGAAGAAGTTATTGTCTTCTGACGATTATTGTGCAATTCCGTTTATTAATGCTGATGGTTATCACTCTAAGACGGTAGCATATTCCATTTGGCATATAATTCGAATTGAAGATATCGTGGTTAATTCATTGATAAGAAGGAAAAAGGAAGTACTATATGAAAATAACTTCGACAAGAAAATAGGTGCAGATATTATAACTACAGGAAATGAATTGGTAAAACAGGAAATTGCAGAGTTTTCTAAAAAACTCAACATAGAAGCATTGTATGAGTATGCATTGTCGGTAAAGGCAAGTACTGATGAATGGTTAAAAAGTATTCATTATGAAGATATTAAGAAAAAGTTCGGGGACGATGATAAGAAACGCATCTCTGAACTTGGTGTGGTTTCGGATGATGAGTCTGCAGTTTGGTTAATTGATTATTGGTGCAGTAAAGATATATCTGGTCTTATAAAGATGCCTCTTTCAAGACACTGGATTATGCATATTGAAGCAGCAAATAGAATAAAAGAGAAGTTGTTGGATAAATAAAATTCCAATTTAGTAAACTTGGCTATACGAGGAGGACTCATATGAATATTGTTTTCGGACAAGCAGATTTATCTGACATAGATGAATTGATAAGAATGCGAATTGCATATATGATAGATGATTTTGGCTCTATAAGTGATGAAGAGCGAGAAGGAATTGAAAAACAACTTCCCGATTATTTTGCTCGAAAACTTGGAACAGAATTGATAGCGTTTGTTGCAAAGGATGGAAATAGAATTGTATCAGTTGCATATCTTCATATTATTGAGATGCCAGCAAATTCAATATTATTGAATGGTTTGTATGGAGATGTTCTTAGTGTTTATACAGAACCAGAATATAGAGGTCAAGGATTATGTACGAAGTTAATGAATAATCTTGTTGCTTATGGGAAAGAAAAAGGATTAGGCAGGATAGATTTAAAAGCAACATCAGAAGGATTACCAATATATAAAAAAGTTGGATTTATTGAGAAAGAGGCAAGATATACAAATATGCAATATAAAATATAGTTGTTTATGAAATTCTGATTTAGTGAATGATAACAATTTATAATTTAGTATTGGATAAAGAATAAAAAAGGAAGTAAGTTATGACGAATAAAGAAATAATGGATATAGCACTGCAGCAATCTGCATATGACACAAATGCAAAGGTTTCTGACTTCCTTCAGGATACAAATGTATTTGTTAAATCTGGAGTTGGACCTTTGGCAAGAAAATATTATAAAGAACCTATCGCTTGTAATTTTGTGTCTTATGGAAGCAATGTAGTTGCATCTGTGAAAGATGAATTTAAAGAAATAGTTGAAACATATCTGAGTAAGTTTGAATTTTATCATTGTTTTGAGACGCCTAACATGCACTGGCTTGATGAACGGATGAAAGAAAAAGGATATAGAGTCTGTTTTATGGCAGAGTATTTTTTGCCGGATATGGAACGATTGAAAAGATTAGAGTGCAATTATGTCCTTAAAGTGTTAGAACAAAAAGATTTTGCAGATTTGTATCTTCCAATGTGGGGGAATGCATTGTGTGCAGATAGAAAAGAGTTAGATGTTCTGGGAGTTGGAGCATATGATGGTGAGAAGCTTGTAGGTCTCGCAGCGTGTTCAGCGGATTGTGATAATATGTGGCAGATAGGTGTCGATGTTTTGCCTGAATATCGAAGAATGGGAATTGCTTCATCACTAACAAGTAATCTTGCAATTGAAATAATTGAAAGAGGCAAAGTACCATTTTACTGCTGTGCGTGGTCAAATCTTAAATCGGCAAAAAATGCATTGCGCAGTGGTTTTGTGCCTGGATGGGTGGAAATGACGGTAAAAGCAGCAAGCTTAGTTGATGAAATGAATAAGTAATAAATTCCGATTTTCGGAATTAAACAAATTTGAATTTGACGAGGTAAAAGAAGTGGAAATAGTAATACGCAAATATGAAGAAAAAGATTTGTGTGCGATGATAGAAATCTGGAATGAAATCGTTGAGGAGGGAAATGCCTTTCCCCAAGAAGAATTCCTGACTCTCGAAAACGGCGCTGATTTTTTTGCAGAGCAAACCTATACGGGTGTTGCAGTTGATAGTGAAACAGAAAAAATATACGGACTATATATTTTACATCCGAACAATATCGGAAGATGCGGTCATATCTGTAATGCAAGCTATGCAGTGAGTTCTCATAGCAGAGGATTACACATAGGAGAAAAGCTGGTATTGGATTGTATTGAAAAAGGGCGTGAACACGGATTTTCTGTTTTGCAATTTAATGCAGTTGTTGCCACAAATATACATGCAAGACATTTATATGAACGTCTCGGATTTATTCAATTAGGAACAATACCAAAAGGCTTTCGTATGAAAGACGGATACTATGAAGATATTTGTCCGTATTATCGAGCTTTATAAATTTGAATTTGTTGAGCACATAAAAATTTCAGTCTGTAGAAGAGATTGAAAGCACACGATTATTTGAATTTGATGGAGAGAATGCAAATGAGCGAAAGACCAGATTTGAATAAGGAATTAGATGGAGAAACTTTTCGAAGTTTTTATTATTTGAAGGAAGAATTGGTTGAGTTTTGTAGAGAAAATAATCTGCCTGTTTCGGGTGGAAAGACTGAGCTTACAGATAGGATTGCCTGTTTTCTTGATACAGGAAAGGTATTAGAAACTTCTGCAAAAAGAAAAGCAACAATAGATGTTGGGTTAATTACAGAGAATACACTAATTGAATCAAATATAGTATGTTCCGAAAAGCATAGAGCCTTTTTTAAAGGAAAAATAGGTAAAAGTTTTTCTTTTAATGTTTTGTTCCAGAAATGGTTAAAGAACAATGCTGGAAAGACATATGGTGATGCAATTAATGCATATCATCAGATTTTAGAAGAAAAGAAAAAGGGAAAAACAACAATTGATAAGCAATTTGAGTATAATACATATATTCGAGATTTCTTTGAAGATAATCAGGGAAGAAGTTTGGATGAAGCTATTACGTGTTGGAAATATAAAAAGAGTTTGCGAGGACACAATCGTTATGAAAAGTCTGACCTTGTTGCGTTAGACTGACAAATTTCAGTCTTGCGGAGAGATTGAAAGCGCGCATGAATTTGAATTTGGAGGCGAGATTATGAAAATAGAGATTAACACTTTGACACCGGAATTGTTTTTAGAATTATATTCATCAGTTGGTTGGGAACCACCCTGTATCGAACAAGTAAGGGAAGCACTAATAAATACAATTGCTACCTTTACAGTTTATGACTGCGAACAAGCGGTGGGAATGGTAAGATTAATTGGCGATGGTGGAATGGGCTGTTAGCTTAGAACTAATTAGCACAAAAGAAGCTGTTCCCTTTTACAAGAAAAAGGGTTTTGAAGAAAGACCATGTGAATGGGATGGACCCGGTATGTTTAAAATGATTCGATGAGAAGTACAACTTTGAATTTTCTGGAGATACAAATTCTTATTTTATTGACCGAAATATATACCTTGATATATACTAAATATAAGGAAGGAGTTGATTATTATGATGACAGCAAAAGTATTTGAAAATGGAAGAAGCCAAGCGGTAAGACTTCCAAAAGAGTGTAGATTTAATACAGATGAAGTTGCAGTAAATCGAATTGGAGATATCGTTCTATTAATACCAAAAACAAATAAATGGAGCTCATTTATGCAGGCAATAGACATGTTTTCAGATGATTTTATGAAAGATGGAAGAGATGGTAGATTGGAGCAGGAGCGAGATGAATTATGAGATATATGTTAGATACTAACATATGTATTTATGCGATTAAACATAAACCAGAGCAAGTATTTATGCGTTTGCAGGAGCATGATCCAATAGATATATGTATTTCTTCTGTTACTTATGCGGAATTGGTACATGGAGTAGAAAAGAGCAAAGCAATAGAGAAGAACAGAGTTGCACTAGCCTTGCTATTAGCAAATATTGAGATTATGAATTTTGATTCTTTGGCAGCTGAGAGTTATGGGAAAATTCGAGCAGATTTAGAGAAAGCAGGTACTCCAATAGGACCGTTAGACATGATGATCGCAGGTCATGCAAAGGCATTAGGTTATACTGTGGTTACTAATAACACTAAAGAGTTTGAAAGAGTGAAAGGTTTGAAACTTGAAAATTGGAGTGAATAAGCATAGAAAATATATATCATAAAAGCGCGCGTAATGACAATGTATCGACACGTAGTGAAAGAAGTGTTATGATGTAGAAAAAAGTGGAGGTATGTCTTATGGATAAAAATTTGAATGTTGCTATTGCACCAAAGGATTCAACGTTTCAAGTAAGAATAAATTCAGAAATCAAAAGAGCGGT
>JALFSR010000021.1 GCA_022778745.1 Clostridiales bacterium | reverse complement strand
AACATTTAATTCATAGATTCCTAAATTGGAAAATTGATTCCACATTGTTTCAACTAATTCAATATTTGTTTCTCTGTCTAACTTTGAGCGTTCGATAGCTCGCTTCATAGTTTCTTCTTTACTTGCCCTTAAAACGATATAGTGTACTTCATAATGCTCTTGAACAATGTTGAGCCACGGCTCTAAAAACCACGGTCCTACAATGCCATCTACAATTACATCATATCCACCACGAACATATCGCTTCGCAGCTTCTAAAAATGCTTCAATGACAACCAAATTTTGCTCATTTGATTCTGGCAAATGTGGTGGTATTGCCCCTTTACTCAAATAATGGTAAAAGTCATCTGTGTGCATATGCACAGACTTTTCTAAATCTGATTCTTTTGCAACAGCAGATGCCGTTGTAGTTTTCCCTGTTCCCGGCGAACCTGTGATTACAATAATTCTACCTTGATTCATCTATGTTTTACCTTCCCAACTTCTAATTTTTTACATCATATCCCAAAAGCCTTGTCGTACTCAATAACTCCATTTAATTTGTTTTGACTTCCGTTAAGATTAAGTGCCATAAAACTTTCATCGTCAACTTCAAATGGCGCTTTTATTCCACACTCACTTGCCGGAATATATCCTGCCTTTGGATAGTATTTGGAATGTCCCAAAACAACTGAATATTCATATCCCAATTTATGTGCTATACTGTGTCCTTCTTTCATCAAAGATAATCCGATTCCCCTGTTCTGATAATCGGGTAATACAGAAAGAGGGGCAAGCGCAAGAACCTCAACCCCTTGAACAACTGCTTTTGTAAAAAGAATATGTCCTACAATTTTTTCGTCCTCGACAGCAACAAGAGAAAGTTCCGGAATAAACGATTTGCTTTTTCTTAACGCAGCAACTAAGTTCTGTTCATTTCCATCTGTATATTCAGCATTTTCAAATGCTTCTTTTACAACATGATATACCGTATCATAATCTTCTGGTCTTTCTTGTCTTATAATCAAAATAGATACCTCCATAGTTTTAAGTTTTTTTACAATTACAGGAAATAGCAAATCTACTATCTACCTCTCAATTTTTATGGCTCTGACAATGATAATATCCGGGATTTCTTTATTAAAATAGCATTCTTCGTAAAATCCGTCTATGACAAAACCAGTATCAAAACACAGATTAAAAATATCCTGTAAAGAACGATGATAATAACATTCTCCTATAATTTGTGGTGCCAAAATGGTGCCCGGTCTTACAAAATCATCTTATACGGAGATATGGCAAGATAAATGAAGATATGCAGAAAACCTTGATTTTAAGCCATTTTCGCGAGGTTTTATAAACACTTGCGCGGGCTTATAAGAAGATTTCCGTCTATCAAATCAATAAAAAAAAGATGCCAGGATTTCTCCTGACACCATAGTGACTATGCCAACTTCGTGCCCACTGGGCACAAGGTTGATTGTATTATTCTTCATTTCCTAATGATATTGGTTCTTTCTTTGTTTTCTTGTTTTTAGATATCATCTTATGACCTGTGTAAATAGCCATAATCATACAAAGCAAAGAACTTGCCGCAAAATATTTATGGCTTGATTTTGAACCTTTATATCCGCTATAAAAAGTTCCTAGCATCGTTATCAATGCTCCGACAGACCAATATTCATGAGCTTTCATTCTAACATCTCCCTTTGTGTTAATTTTAATATGTACCGTTTGATGAAATATGCAAACAGGAATTTGGAACGTGCTTTATAAATTTTTTCCGATCCCCTCAAGTTCGTTCATGGAATCCTTGTTTTTTTCAAGTTCATCTCTGGCTGTTGCATAATATGATTTTTTGAAAAGCATATCCCATGAAAGATATTTTGCCATACAGTCAAACTGCTTATCAATCAGCTCATACTGGATACTGTCTACGGGAGAACCGCCTACAACAATCGTGCCAACTTTTTTATTTTTTAACTGCAATCCACGGCAGTAGCACTTATCAATGATAAGTTTCAATTGTGCTGACATTCCCCACCAATAAACTGGTGTAGCAAAAAGAATCATATCTGCGGCAGCAATTTTATCAATTGTAGGATTTGTATCATCCTTATCGACGCATCCCTTAGAGCATTGACAGACACCACATCCCTTGCATGGTGCAATGTTGAGTTTGTCAGGTTCAATGATTTCAATTTCATTCTTTTCTGATGCTCCTTTTATAAATGCATTGATTGCTGTCAGCGTGTTTCCTTTTCTGGCACTTCCATTAATGATTACAATTTTCATGCGTGTATCCTCCAACTTCCGATTTCATGATATCATTTCTAATACAGATTTTACCGTATTTTTCAGATTCAGTCCATCTTTTAATCCCAGTCGATAGAAAAATTCTTCTGTTTCTGCTCCACTGCTAAAAATTGCATTACAGTATTCCGTAATCACTTCTTCCTGTTCTTGGGATAACGTTTCCAGTAATTTCTGGTATTTCTTATCAATCTCACTTACTGGCTCTTTATCCTGCTTTAACTTCCATTCTGAATATGCTTTCCCCATATGCTCTGTAATTGTCAGATTCACAAATTCCTGCACTTCCTCGGATATGGTGCTCGCAGATTCCTGTTTATCTTTCTTTTTATCATTTGATTTTTCAAGTGTCGTGTCATCAATATAACGAATGATTTCTCGAATATTTGACTTCATCGACTGCAGATATCCTTTCATCAGCACAGCTACTTTTCTAGCATCCGATTTTTCGGTTTCTTTTTCCAGCATATAAAACTCTTCCAGTTCTTTCAGAATATCCATCCCTGCTTTCATCTGAAATTCCACCTCAAGCAAATCATCCATCACTTTATATAATTCTTCCATTGTTTATTTCTGCCTTTCCATATAGCGCCACTATATTTTCCACAATCATCCAAAAATAAATTCCTGTAATCCACATTTCACAACTTCAATTACTGCAACTATCCCCATACCGATATGTGGGAGTAGAACAAACACTACTGTCGTAATAATCGCTGATTTCATTGTCCAGTCCGTACTGATTCCAAACCCAATACTCAAAACTTCTGTCACAACAGAGATTCCGGCTATCAGATAGCAGAATCCAGCAGATAACCCAACCAGGAACACCAGCACAATATTCACCGCTGCAAGTACCAGCCAAACAGGAGCTGCAATAATTCGAAATGGCAGTTTTATCATAAATCTCAACATAATTCTTCCTCCTACTTTGTGCCCAGTGGACACAAGGTTATTTTAGCATATCTGCCAGATATGACTATCTCTTTTTAAACTTCGTGCCCAGTGGGCACAAAGTTCTTACCTGTCTGGAATATCCTTCCCCCAGTACATGTCATGTCGAACTTCAGCATCATAAAACTGATTGATTGTTGCAGGAGCGTTATACAATACCGTCAGCATATACTGCCGGATATTCTTCACTTTGCTTGTACTCCTGTCAAGACTGAAAAACACATACTGGATGTGTTCATACCCGACTTTGAGCAAACGGCTCTTGACCACTTGTGTAGGCACAGCTTCCCCATTGATCTGTTGATATGTCTTTGTCGAACATATTGCATCCAGCATCAGCTCTACCAGCTCTTCTACTCGTCCAGTTCCATAGCTCTGACAAAGGATCTCATATTCGATATTATCATGAATTAACTGTCGATACTCATTTCTCTCCTGTATCCTATCTCTCCCTTTCTCTTGTTCAGATAGATATTGATAAGATTCATTCTCACTAAATTCAGTATAATTATATTCAGTATTATTACAGTTTGTTTTTGAAACTTCTTGAAGTTTGTTTTCTAAACTTCTTGAAGTTTGTTTTTCAAACTCCTTGAAGTTTGTTTTTGAAACTTCTTGAAGTTTATTTTTCAAACTTCCTGAAGTTTGTTTTTCAAACTTCTGTGTATTTACGGGCTTTTCCGGCTCTTTTTTCGCATATTCTTCTATTTCTGTCTCTGTATTTTCTTTTCTCTCTGCTACATTTTCCGGTGTTTCTTCCGAATCAAAGATTGCTGGCTCATCTGGATATTCTGTCAGGCTGAAATTTTTCACGTAAATAACATTTGTTTTTCCAAGTCCGATTCGCCTCTTCTCAATCAATCCAATCCCTTTTTCCTGATCCAGCTCTTTTAGACAATTCACAGCCTTATTCCTGCCACAGTTAAGCATTTCCATAATCTCTTCCACCGAAAAGAAAATATATGCCCTGTCCTCTTCATCAAACCACCGGTTCTTGATGGACAGTGACATCCGGTCTAACATCAGTCCGTACAGCACCTTTGCTTCGCAGGAGAGATTTTTAAAATATTCACTTGTAAACAGCAGTTTGGGAATACGATAAAAACTGTACATATCGCATTCCATTCCTTGAAAATAATGGAATGTTGCTCTTATACTCATGACACATCCCTCCCTTCGTACTTATCAATGATTCTGATTGCTCCATTCCTCCAAAAGCTGACATATAACAGTCCGTATCTTCTGTTCATCATACTCTGGAGGAAAATACTTCTTAATTTCATCCTGTTTTAATGTTACCGTTGTTTTCTTTTTACGCTCTCCTATAACCAGGAGCCGCACAATCTCTTTTGTCAGCGTTTTTTCTTCTCGATGTTGCCTTATTTTTTTTGCCTGTTCCAGACTTGGATATTTTCCGGTACTCTCATGCACTTCCTCCACCATCTCCTGTTCTGGAACCGTAAGGTAGGAAAGCTCTACACCTACCTGCAATCCGATCACATCACGATCTACTGCGTTTAATAGGTCATTCATCAGATAAGTAAGCCGGATATAGCGATACACCTGCCTTGCACTGTCATTTGCGTTCTTTCCAATGTCTTTCGCACTGATACCGCCTGATGTTCCCTGATGATTCATTGCTTCCATCTTCATACGGTAAGCAAATGCCTTTTCACTTGGGAGTATATTAGGTCTCTGCAGATTGCTGTCTACCATCGCACGGACAGCTGTATCTTGATCCATATTTCTGATAATAACCGGAACCTCTTTAAGACCAGCAAGTTGTGCCGCATGTCTCCTTCTGTGACCGGCGATGATTTCATATTCACCATCACCCAGCGGTCGTACCAGTAATGCTGTAAGAATTCCCTCTTCTTTCACACTTTCCACCAGTTCCGCCATTGCCTCATCATCATTTACTTGAAATGGATGGTTCTCGAAAGAATGTAAATGCTCAAGTGAAACCTGCTGGATATCGTTCGTTTCTTCTCCTCCTCCAAGTAATTCATCATAAGATGTCAGTTTTATCTTCGATGCACTTCTACCTTTCATCCAAAAGCACCTCCTGTGTCATCTGCCAATATGCAGCCGCTACTTTTCCTTTTGGATCATGCTCAAATATGCTGATTCCTTCCGCACTGATTTCAGCTGCTCGTACTGAAAATGGAATACTCTGTGGAAAAATCTTAATCTGGTTTCCATATGTATCAAAAATCAGATCAGATATATCTCTTGCATAGTTCGTTCGGTTATCCACCATTGTGATCAATATACCTCCAATTTTCAGTTGTTTGTTAAGCTGTCTTCGCACCTTTCCTATCGTCCGTATCAGCTGTTCTAGACCCTTTACAGGAAGATAAGCCGCCTGGACAGGTATAATAACTGCATCGACACTGGCAAGTGCATTGATCGTCAGCATTCCAAGTGATGGCATACAGTCAATCAATATATAGTCGTATTCTTCTCTCATTCTTTCTATATATTGTTTTAAGACAAGTTCCCTGCTCATAATATTTACAAGTGAAACTTCCATTCCAGAGAGTTCGATGTTTGCCGGAATCAAATCAATTCCTTCCTGGTGATGTAAAATTCCCAGTGTATTTTCAAATAGTTCATCTTCTACAATCTTTGTCAGAATAGTAGCCAGTGTGATTGGTAATTCATCTGGGTTATGATACCCAAGACTTGCTGTCATACTTCCCTGCGGATCATTGTCAATCACAAGCACTTTCTTCCCTGCTTTTGCAAGTCCGACTGCCAGATTCACGCAACTTGTTGTCTTGCCAACCCCGCCTTTTTGTGAACACAATGCCAGCACTTTACAATCCTTCATTACTTTCTCTTCCATCCTTTTTATCCTCCCATAAATAACTTGAACCTTTCAGCATCCATAATGCTGCTTCCAAAAATGCAAGATACCGTTCTGTCATACTATCAAGAACCGATTCTGAAATAACTGGTTTTTCAGACTTCAAATCTTTTGCCACATCCTCCAAAACCAAACTCATTTCCTTCATTTCTGACCGGATAATCTCAATTGTTTCTTTCTTTCCAACAACACATACATGATTGTAAATGCATGATCGGACGATATAATCCTGTTTTTTCATTCCGCTCACTTTCACTCGTTCTTCAATTGTTGCTTTTTCATAAGAATTCACCCGAAAAGAAATGGTCGTTGTGTTGTGTTTTCCATGTCTGTCACCAGCCATCGCTTATTCCTCCTCTTCCTCATGTTTCTTATCTAGCAAACCTGCTAATTTACTCTGTGTAGACGGATACAGATGTGAATAAGTGTTCAACGTGGTTTCCACCTTTTCATGTCCAAGGCGTTCTGCAATCTCCAATGGAGCCACCCCCATATCAACCAGCATACTGGCATGGGAATGGCGGAGATCATGAAGTCGTATCCGCTTTACACCAGACCGCTCGATTCCGGTAGCCATACAATGTTCCATATGCGATTTGGTAAACCGAAAAAGTCTTTCCTTTTTCATAATTCCATACAAATGACTGCAATACTCCCTAAATTCCTCTGCAAGAAAATCCGGCATCGTAATCACACGGATACTCTTTGGAGTTTTCGGCTGCGTGATCATATCCTTTCCTTTCAGTCTCTGATAAGATTTATTGATTGATATGGTTTTCTCTTCAAGATTGATGTCATTATAAGTAAGTGCAAGCAATTCACCGATACGCATTCCGGTCCAGTACAACAAAAGAAACGCCATTCTTGTCTCCGGCTTATCACTTACTGTTTCCAGAAAAGCATTGAACTCTTCCTGCATCCAGAAGTCCTTCGGTTCTCCTTTACTCTTGCCAATCGCTCCTGCCTTCCTGCAGGGATTATCCTGCAGGTTATAATACCGCATTGCATAATTGAAGATTGCAGTCAGCTGGCAGTTCACTGTTTTCAGATAAGTAGGAGAATATCCTTTTCCATTCTTATCCTTATACGTCAGCAACTCATTCTGCCATGCACGGACGTCTGCCACCGTAATTTCACTGAGAATCTTCTTTTCAAAATAAGGCTTGATTTTCAGGTCAATAATATATCGCTTCGTGTACATAGTGTTTTCTCTGAGACGGACATCCATATCTTTGTAATAAATCTCCAGAAAATTTCCA
>JALFSR010000013.1 GCA_022778745.1 Clostridiales bacterium | reverse complement strand
GTATCAGATAATTTAATGCGTACGATTCTTATTGGCAGATCATACCTAGTATCCTCCCGAGAACGAATATAGTCAAAAGTCGTAGGGGGCTGTATCCATCGATATTGTTCAGGGTCCTTCTGAATAAGGGCTTTTGTTTCTTTCGTTTGTCTCCTTGTAAGTGTAATAGTTGTGTCAATATCAAAAGTATCGGTAGATGGTATTGTATATTTTATCCCGTAGGATTCTTTTGAACGAATGATATAATTCCAGCCTTTTCCTGACAATGAGCGATATTGTTAAATGATTCATAGCCTCTATCCGCTATTATAATCATTTTATCTGAAATGTCAGATCGATCTATCATGGTTACCAAGGCTTTGTGTTCCTTCATACCAATTTTAGACTGGATAGACGCATCGATATAAATATGTTGCAATAAATCATAAAGAGTATCTAAATGTAACAGGTTGTAGCCTTTTGTCTCTTCATCATTTTTAATAAAAGAAAAAGCATCTGTTTTGTTTGTTGATAATCTTAAATCCGAACCATCTACAGCAAACAATCGATATCCGTTGAACTGCAAATGTTTGTCACATCGGTTGACCATTGTTTTAAAAATAAAATTCAACGCCTCATATTTGATTTTGTTTCGTTGCTGGACGAATGCAGAGACTGAAACCGTATCTTCAGCATAATCAAACCATTCCAATATCTCTTTGGATAAACTTCCACCGCCCATCCCCATTATCATTTCAATCACAGTTTTAAAGTATAGTTTCCGATTTGTTGTAAAATCTTTATCCGGATGATAAAGATAAGGACCTAGATCATGAGCAAGTAAATCAATTACTTCTTTCAGATTCTTTTTTATATCTGCAGGTTTCATGTAGCACCTCCTTGAAATATATATTTCAAGGAGATTTTCCACAAATTTTCAGCGATTTGTCAAGTGCTTTTTAAAAAATATTTTTTGATATGTCCCCCCCCTTGAAAAATAAAAAGACACAACCATCTACGAAAAGATAGTTGTGTCTTGTGGATCCTAACTTAATGACATTGCAGTTTAACTGGGGATATGATCCGAAAAACTACAATGTTCCAGAAGGCTCTTATTCTACTGATCCATATATTGGAACAATTAGAATTGAAGAATTTAAGCAGATGGTAATGGAATTACATAAAGCGGGAATTCGTGTCGTAATGGATGTTGTATATAATCATACAGGTGCGACTGTAGATTCTAACTTAAATCTTGCAGTTCCAAATTATTATTATTGTCAAAATAGTAAAGGTGGATTTTCTAATGGTTCTGGATGTGGAAATGAAACAGCATCCGAGCGTGCAATGCTTAGAAAATTAATTGTAGATTCTGTTTTTTATTGGGCAAAAGAGTATCATATTGATGGATTCCGTTTTGATTTGATGGCGATTCATGATATTGAGACAATGAAAGAAGTACGAGAAGTATTAGACCTTGTTGATCCTACAATATTAGTATATGGAGAAGGATGGACAGGCGGTGATTCTCCTCTTCCGGATGACCAAAAATCAACAAAGGCAAATACAGTGAAATATGGTGAGTTACAAATCGCAGCATTTAGTGATGATATTCGTGATGAGGTAAAGAGAAGTGTATTTGATGCAGCAAATGGCGGATTTGTCAATGGCGGTATTGATTGTGAAGAAACAATCAAATTTGGTATTGTTGCATCGACGCCAAATGATCAAATTGATTACAGCAAAGTAAAGAATCAGACAAAGCCATGGGCAAATCAGCCGTATCAGACAATATCTTACGTATCAGCGCATGATAACTTGACATTATGGGATAAATTGCAGTCAACAAATCCAAATGATTCGGAAGAGTTATTGCTTGCAAGAAATAAGATGGCAGCGGCAATCGTTTATACATCACAGGGAATTCCTTTTATGCAGGCTGGAGAAGAATTAGCAAGAACAAAACTGAATCCAGATGATTCCTTTAATGAAAATAGTTATAATTCACCAGATTCTGTAAACCTGATTGATTGGAACAGAAAAGTACAGTGATTTGTATGAATATTATAAAGGCTTAATTCAGATGAGAAAAGTCCATCAAGTATTTCATATGAATACAACAAAAGAAATTCAAGATAATTTAACATTTTTAAATGCAGATCAAAATAATGTTGTTGCTTATACATTGAACGGAAAAGCAGTTAGTGATAATTGGGAAAGAGTAGCTGTTATTTTCAATGCAAACGATACAGCAGCAGCAGTGACATTGCCAGATGATGGATGGGATATTGTAGTAAATGAAGAAAAAGCTGGAGTGGATGTATTAGCAGAAGTTTCTGGTAATCAAGTACAAGTTCCAGCGTATGCTTATTATGTATTAGTAAAGAAGGCACCAAAAGCGACGTTACAAGTTTCTTACCGTACACATGTACAGAATGAGGGTTGGCAGCCTTATGTGACAGATGGAATGATGTCTGGAACAAAGGGCAAGGGATTACGTCTTGAAGGAATTGAAATTTTGCTCAATAATAATACAATTGGTGGAAATGTAGAATATCGTACCCATGTACAGAATCAAGGTTGGCAAAAGTGGGTAAGAGATGATGCAATGTCTGGAACAAAGGGCAAGAGTTTAAGACTTGAAAGTATTCAAATCCGCCTTGTAAAAAAATGATCAGAAAAAATGTATGAAAAACTAGTATAGATTTAACTGTGACCGATTATATTTTTGTGAAGCATTTGGGTAATAATTTATACAATAATGGGGAAATCTATAAATAGGTTTCCCCATTTGATTTAAGAGGATAATTACAATTCACTTGACTGTTTGTTAAATGAATAAAGAAAAAAATTATCAAAAAAATGAAAAAAGTTGTTGACAAGCGACTGGGATGGTGGTATAGTAATGAACGTCGCTTGAAACAATAGCAACACAATAACAAAAACTTAGACACAATATAGAAAAATATTCCATAATTTAAAAGACATTTGTTTCTTCCGTGAAGGAGATGAAAGAATTGTCAGAAAAATAAAACGATGATATCCTCATTCGTTGGAAT
The DNA here is from genome assembly GCA_022778745.1 of Clostridiales bacterium. Lineage (GTDB taxonomy): Bacteria > Bacillota > Clostridia > Lachnospirales > Lachnospiraceae > Fimimorpha. Next base: position 529 of record JALFSR010000013.1, on the reverse strand, counting down.
ATACTTGCCAGTTGAAGAGAAAAGCAGAACAGCTCCTTTTTTCTAGGAGAGACGGTCGGTACCGGAAGCAAACGAATGGAAAAAAGAAAATTAAAAAAACTGCTTGACAGAATCAACACCTTGTGATAAGATATTGAATGTTGCGAAATGAAACAACAAACCAGAAAATTAAAATTGTTTGAAAAAAGTTAAAAAAACTGCTTGACAAACGAAAATGAGTATGGTAAGATAAGGAAGTCGCTGTGAGCGACAAGCAAAACAAAGAACCTTGATAATTAAACAGTATAACCAATCCCTGAAACGATTCTAAGAGAATAATTCAGAACAGCATCGAAAGATGCACCTTAAAACAGTAAGAACGGAAAATTAAGCTAACGTTTAGTTTTGCAGTTCGGACAAACTATTTTTATTTGAGAGTTTGATCCTGGCTCAGGATGAACGCTGGCGGCGTGCTTAACACATGCAAGTCGAACGGACAAAGAGATTTCGGTTTCTTTGTTAGTGGCGGACGGGTGAGTAACGCGTGGGC
>JALFSR010000002.1 GCA_022778745.1 Clostridiales bacterium | reverse complement strand
TTCCTCATTGTTTTCGGACTGGTCTTCTAATCCTGCATCATCAGAATCTTCTTCTAATTCTGCATCATCGAGTTTTTCTAAGCCTTCAATTTTTTCTTCGGACTCTTCCTCTTCTTCTGCATTATTTTCCTGAAGCTTCATTGCCTCCAAAATGCTCATATCTGTATCTAATTTTACAGAACGGTATCTCTTCATACCAGTACCTGCTGGAATTAACTTACCAATAATTACATTTTCTTTCAGACCAATCAACTTATCTACTTTACCATTAATTGCAGCTTCTGTCAGAACCTTTGTTGTTTCCTGGAAAGATGCTGCAGATAAGAAGGAATCTGTTGCAAGAGAAGCCTTCGTAATACCAAGCATTACCTGCTTTCCTTCTGCTGGTTTCTTACCTTCGCTGATTAACTTATCGTTCATATCATTGAAGTCTAAGACATCCATTGATACGCCTGGAAGTACATCTCCGTCGCCGCTTTCTTCTACACGTATCTTCTTTAACATCTGGCGTACAATTACTTCGATATGCTTATCGTTGATTTCTACACCCTGGAGACGGTATACACGCTGTACTTCTTGGATCATATAATCCTGTACAGCACGAACGCCTTTGATCTTCAGAATATCATGTGGATTTACACTACCTTCTGTCAGTTCATCACCAGCATCGAGTACGGCACCATCCTGAATCTTAATACGGGAACCGTAAGGAATCAAATATGTCTTAGAATTACCAGTCTGTGGATCAGTAATAATAATTTCTCTCTTCTTCTTTGTATCTTTAATTGTAGCAACGCCGCCAAATTCTGTAATAATTGCAAGACCCTTTGGTTTACGTGCCTCAAAAAGTTCCTCGACACGAGGAAGACCCTGTGTGATATCACCGCCGGCAACACCACCTGTATGGAATGTTCTCATTGTAAGCTGTGTACCAGGTTCACCGATGGATTGTGCAGCGATAATACCAACTGCTTCACCAACCTGTACAGATTGACCAGTTGCCATGTTAGAACCATAACATTTCGCACAAACACCAATATGAGACTTACAGCTCAATACAGTACGGATCTTTACGGAATTTCTTCCAAGCTTATCCAATACTTTCATAATCGCAGCAGCACGCTTTGGTGTTACCATATGATTTGCTTTAATTACAACTTCACCTGTATCTGGATCCGTAATTGTCTCTGCAATGAAACGACCTGTCAGACGATCTTGTAAGCTTTCAATTGTTTCCTGACCGTCTGCAAATGCCTTAATTTCCATATAAGGAATTTCTTTTCCTTCACAGCAGTCTACTTCACGGATAATAACATCCTGAGAAACATCTACCAAACGTCTTGTCAAATAACCAGAGTCGGCTGTACGAAGTGCTGTATCGGACAGACCTTTACGAGCACCATGTGCAGAGATAAAGTACTCCAATACATCCAGACCTTCACGGAAATTAGACTTAATAGGAAGTTCGATTGTATGACCTGTTGTATCGGCCATCAAACCACGCATACCAGCTAACTGCTTAATCTGCTTATCGGAACCACGGGCACCAGAGTCAGCCATCATATAAATATTGTTATATTTATCCAAACCATCAAGCAGTGCCTTTGTCAATATATTATCAGTCTCCTGCCATGTCTGAATTACTTCTTTGTAACGTTCTTCTTCTGTGATGAAACCACGCTTGAAGTTCTTTGCAATTAAGTCTACTGTATCCTGTGCCTTCTTAATTAATTCTGGCTTCTGAGGAGGTACCGTCATATCAGAAATGGATACCGTCATCGCTGCACGTGTTGAATATTTGTAACCCATTGCCTTAACTGCATCCAATACTTCTGCTGTAGCAGTTGCACCATGTGTATTAATAACTTTCTCTAAGATTTGCTTTAACTGTTTCTTACCAACTAAGAAATCTACTTCTGGCACTAATTCATTACCAGGAATTGTACGGTCAACAAATCCAAGATCCTGTGGAATAATCTCATTAAAAATAAATCGTCCTAATGTAGATTCCACAATACCAGACAATGTTCTTCTATCTGGCATTTCCTTTGTCACACGCACTTTAATCTTAGAATGCAGTGTAATTACTTCGTTTTCATAAGCAAGAATTGCTTCATTTACATTCTTAAAGAACTTGCCTTCGCCTTTTACACCAGGTCTTTCCTGTGTCAGATAGTAAATACCAAGTACCATATCCTGAGAAGGAACGGCTACTGGACCACCATCGGATGGCTTCAGTAAGTTGTTTGGTGATAAGAGAAGGAAACGGCATTCTGCCTGTGCTTCTACAGAAAGTGGTAAATGCACAGCCATCTGGTCACCATCAAAGTCCGCATTGAACGCTGTACAAACGAGTGGATGAAGCTTAATTGCCTTACCTTCTACAAGAATTGGCTCGAACGCCTGAATACCAAGTCTATGCAGTGTAGGAGCACGGTTTAACATAACTGGATGTTCTTTAATAACATCTTCCAATACATCCCAAACTTCTGTCTGGAGACGTTCTACCATCTTCTTTGCACTCTTAATATTATGCGCTGTACCATTTGCAACTAACTCTTTCATAACAAATGGCTTAAATAATTCGATTGCCATTTCTTTTGGAAGACCGCATTGATAAATCTTTAATTCTGGTCCTACTACAATTACAGAACGTCCAGAATAGTCAACACGCTTACCAAGTAAGTTCTGACGGAAACGTCCTTGCTTACCTTTTAACATATCGGAAAGAGACTTTAATGCACGGTTTCCAGGGCCTGTCACTGGACGTCCTCTTCTTCCGTTATCAATTAATGCATCAACTGCCTCCTGAAGCATACGCTTTTCGTTACGAACAATGATATCTGGTGCACCTAACTCTAATAAACGTGCCAGACGATTATTACGGTTAATAATTCTGCGATAGAGATCATTTAAGTCTGATGTCGCAAAACGACCACCATCCAATTGTACCATTGGACGTAAATCTGGTGGAATAACTGGAATTGCATCCAAAATCATCCACTCTGGGCGGTTGCCGGAAGCACGGAATGCTTCCACAACCTCTAATCTTTTAATAATACGAGCTCTTTTCTGACCAGAAGCATCTTTCAATGCTGTTCTAAGTTCTAAAGAATCCTGCTCTAAATCAATCGCTGACAGCAGTTCCTTGATTGCTTCTGCACCCATACCAACACGGAATGCACCCTCGCCCCATTCTTCTACTGCATCGCGATATTCTTTTTCTGAAAGAACCTGCTTATAGGAAAGATTTGTATTTCCTTCATCTAATACAATATAAGAAGCGAAATACAGTACCTTATCCAATGTTCTTGGTGATACATCAAGAACAAGACCCATACGGCTAGGAATTCCCTTGAAATACCAAATATGAGACACTGGGGCTGCCAGTTCAATATGTCCCATACGCTCTCTACGAACGTTAGACTTTGTAACTTCTACGCCACAGCGGTCACAAACTACACCTTTATAGCGAATTTTTTTGTATTTACCACAGTGACACTCCCAGTCTTTCTGTGGTCCAAAAATACGCTCACAGAACAAACCGTCCTTTTCTGGTTTTAATGTTCTATAATTGATGGTCTCTGGCTTTGTTACCGCGCCTCTTGACCATTCTCTGATCTTTTCCGGTGAAGCCAAACCAATCTTAATTGCATCAAATGTCATTGGCTGATAGGTTTCATTATTTGTTTCAGGCATGTGTGGCTCTCCCTTCTATTATTCCTCGGTGTAATCGTCATCATCAAAATCATCATCGAAATCTAATATATCATCGTCGTCATCTTCATCATCGATATTAACGAATTCACCATCCGATACTTCTTGCTTTGTATAACCATAAGCACCGAATTCATCATCATTATAATGGCGGTCATCGCCTTCCATAATGGAGCGGAAATCAGTATTACCATAATCTACATTTTCCATGATCTCAACTTCTGTATTGTCATCACGAAGCACTCTAACATCAAGTCCAAGTGACTGTAATTCTTTTAACAATACCTTGAAGGATTCTGGAATACCCGGTTCCGGAATATTTTCGCCCTTGATAATTGCCTCATAAGTCTTTACACGTCCAACAACATCATCAGATTTTACTGTTAAGATTTCCTGTAACGTGTAGGAAGCACCATATGCTTCAAGAGCCCAAACTTCCATTTCTCCAAATCTCTGTCCACCAAACTGTGCCTTACCACCGAGTGGCTGCTGTGTTACTAAGGAGTAAGGACCAGTGGAACGAGCATGAATCTTATCATCAACTAAGTGGTGGAGTTTGAGGTAATGCATGTGTCCGATTGTAACAGGGCTGTCAAAATATTCTCCCGTACGTCCGTCACGAAGTCGTACCTTACCATCTCTGGAAATCGGAACACCTTTCCATAACTCCCTATGATCTAAATGTTCTCCCAAATATTCCATCACTTCTGGCTTCAAAATATCTTTATATTTTTCTTGGAAATCTTCCCAAGATGTATTTACATAATCATTTGCAAGATCCAGTGTATCCATGATATCAACTTCGTTTGCACCATCGAATACTGGTGTTGCAATATTAAATCCAAGTGCCTTAGCAGCAAGACTTAAATGAATTTCCAATACCTGTCCGATATTCATACGAGAAGGCACACCAAGAGGGTTCAATACGATATCCAGAGGACGACCATTTGGCAAGAATGGCATATCTTCTACCGGAAGTACTCTGGAGACAACACCCTTATTACCATGACGACCAGCCATCTTATCACCAACAGAAATCTTACGCTTCTGAGCGATATAAATACGTACTGTCTCATTAACACCTGGGGATAGTTCATCACTATTTGCTCTCGTAAACACTTTTGCATCTACAATAATACCATATGCACCATGAGGTACTTTCAAGGAAGTATCACGGACTTCTCTTGCTTTTTCACCAAAAATTGCACGGAGTAAACGTTCTTCGGCTGTCAGTTCGGTTTCTCCCTTTGGAGTAACTTTACCGACTAAAATATCTCCTGCACGAACTTCTGCACCGACACGAATAATACCTCTCTCATCGAGATCTTTTAATGCATCATCACCAACACCTGGAACATCTCTTGTAATTTCTTCTGGTCCAAGCTTTGTGTCTCTTGCTTCTGCTTCGTATTCTTCAATATGAATTGATGTATAAACATCTTCTTGTACAAGACGTTCACTTAACAATACTGCATCTTCGTAGTTATAACCTTCCCATGTCATGAAACCGATCAGTGGATTCTTACCAAGAGCGATCTCACCTTGAGAAGTAGAAGGACCATCTGCGATTACCTGACCTGCCTTTACACGTTCTCCCTTGAACACGATTGGCTTCTGATTATAACAGTTACTCTGGTTACTTCTTGCAAACTTCGTTAAGCAGTATTTATCTTTTGTTCCATCATCGCATTTTACAATGATTTCCTTTGATGCAGAACGCTCTACAATACCATCATGCTTTGCGACAACACACACACCAGAATCTACTGCTGTCTTATCTTCCATACCTGTTCCAACTACTGGAGCTTCTGTCAGCATAAGCGGTACTGCCTGACGCTGCATGTTGGAACCCATCAGCGCACGGTTCGCATCATCATTTTCAAGGAATGGAATCATTGATGTCGCTACAGAGAATACCATCTTTGGAGATACGTCCATGTAGTCGATCTGCTTCTTTTCAAATTCGGAAGTTTCTTCACGGAAACGACCAGATACATTATTATGAATAAAATGACCTTCTGCATCCAATGGCTCATTCGCCTGTGCAACTACATAATCATCTTCTTCATCCGCTGTCATATAAACAACTTCATCCGTTACAACTGGATTCTTTGGATCGGTCTTATCTACTTTACGATAAGGTGCTTCTACAAATCCATAAGGATTTACTCTTGCATACGTAGCCAAAGAGTTGATCAAACCGATGTTAGGACCTTCTGGTGTCTCAATTGGACACATTCTTCCATAATGGGAGTAGTGAACGTCTCGAACCTCGAATCCGGCACGATCTCTGGAAAGACCACCTGGTCCCAATGCAGAAAGACGTCTCTTATGTGTCAGTTCAGACAATGGATTATTTTGATCCATGAACTGTGATAACTGAGAACTTCCAAAAAATTCCTTTACTGCTGCCGTTACTGGCTTAATATTAATTAAAGACTGAGGTGTGATACCTTCTACGTCCTGTGTTGTCATACGTTCTCTTACAACACGTTCCATTCTGGAAAGACCGATACGATACTGATTCTGAAGCAGCTCACCAACTGCACGAATACGACGGTTTCCTAAATGGTCGATATCATCATTTGTACCAATACCATACTCTAAATGGAGACAATAATTGATAGATCCAATGATATCTTCTTTTGTAATATGTTTTGGAATCAATTCTGCCATATTTTTGTGAATAGCAGCTTTGATCTCTTCTTCTGTCTCATTTTCTTCTAATATCTGCTTTAACAGAGGATAGAATACTAATTCGTGGATGCCTGCCTCTGCTGGATCAAATTCCAGATATTCTGCTGCATCAACCATCAAGTTTGAAATTACTTTTACAACACGTTCTTCTGTCTGAATCATAACATATGGAACAGCTGCATTCTGGAGCACAGTTGCAGATTCACGGTTTAATACCGTACCTGCTTCTGCAATAATTTCTCCTGTCTCAGTATCCACAACATCTTCTGCAAGAACATGTCCGTTTAGACGGTTCTTAAAATGAAGTTTTTTATTAAATTTATAACGTCCTACCTTTGCCAAATCATAACGTCTTGGATCAAAGAACATACTGTTCAGCAAGCTCGCTGCGCTGTCTACAGATAATGGTTCACCTGGACGAATCTTCTTGTATAATTCTAACAAACCATCCTGATAGTTATCAGATGTATCTTTTTGAATACTTGCAAGAATTTTTGGTTCTTCTCCGAACAAATCTATAATTTCCTGGTTTGTTCCCCATCCAAGAGCACGAATCAATACGGTAACTGGTACTTTACGAGTACGGTCTACACGCACAAAGAAAATGTCATTGGAATCTGTGTCGTATTCTAACCATGCACCACGGTTTGGAATTACCTGTGAGGAAAACAGTCTCTTACCAATCTTGTCATGAGCAATTGTATAATAGATACCAGGGGAACGAACCAGCTGGCTTACAATAACTCGTTCTGCACCATTGATAACAAAAGAACCTGTATCGGTCATTAATGGAAGATCACCCATAAAAATTTCATGATCTTTAATTTCGTCTTTTTCTTTATTATAAAGCTTTACTTTAACCTTCAGCGGTGCAGCATAGGTTGCATCTCTTTCTTTGCACTCTTCAATTGTGTACTTTATTTCATCAGTACAAAGTCTGAAGCCACCGAATTCCAAACTTAAATGTCCACTATAATCAGCGATTGGAGAGATATCTTCAAATACTTCCTTTAATCCCTCATCCAAAAACCACTGATAGGAATCTTTCTGGATTGCAATCAGGTTTGGCATGTCTAATACTTCTTTTTGCCTGGAATAGCTCATACGAATGCTCTTCCCTGATTTCACTGGTCGGATTCTGCTTTTTTCCATTTGACGTTTCACCCCTGTTTTTCTATAAAATTGAACGGCATACTCAGCCGTACTATTGTCACGTGTTACAGCAAACTATGTGTAAAAGCATACTCAGCCATAATAGTGCATTTATCATAGTAACATATCGAAAATTTACTGTCAACCTTTTTTTGAAGTTTTTGGAAAAGCGTATGATAAAAATCGGCTCATCCATTTATTTTACTGCTGATAAACTACCATCTGAATCTGATAATCTTGTTCTTCTCCATTTACAATTGCCTTTTCTTTTTCATTGTTTGTTGGCATCTTGCTATCTTTATGAAGTACAAGTGCGGTATGTGGTTCTCGTGGCTCTACCTCAAATATTACTTCATAGACTTCCTCTTGTTCTACAGGAATATCGTCAGTAAATACTTGAACTAATTTGCCGTCCCACCATTCAGAAGCATTCATCGTCTCACTGTACAATTCTTTTCTTGTCTTCTGCTCTCTTAATGTCAATCTTAAATCTGCTTGATTCGCACGTCCACTTACACTAATTGGAAATTGAATTTGGTCAATTACTGTTCCTCTGCTTACAAACTGCTGTATCACTGCATCATCTTTTTGCTCTATCACCACTCCGCCGTCATTTGATGTAACTTGATAAGCTGGCTTTGTTCCAGTTAATGCAGCATACATACACATAAATGCTGGAACGACAAAAATCGCTACACCGACAACGAATCGTACACGAATCCATCCCATACAATTTACATGAGCAGAAAAATCATCCACACAATATTTTGGATGTTTAAACAGTCCATATACGAGCATAATCATTGTACTCATAGAAATACAAATCGTTGGATCTAATTTTCCAATAATATTTGCCATGCTCAGTTTTGTTCCAATATCTCCACCTAACAACTTACCAAAAATACCATAATTCAGCATTGCCTGATCGACGTTATTCGGTATCATCGTGACATTAAATATAGTAAAGATCAACATGAAAATCAAATCAATAATCATAAAAATCTTTGTATCTTTATGAATAAATGCACTAATTACCCAAAAAGGAACTGCCATTAACAGCCATTGCGGATGCCATTTTGCCATTCCAAACAGTACGAAGCATACAAGACAACACAAATAAAATGTCCATTTAATCTGTTCTTTTTTTTCTCTCACTCTTGTGAAATATGCAAGTGCACAAATAACTCCAAACGCAACAATTACAAGACTGACTGGAAATTGTACATGCCCAAGCTGATAACCTGTAAACATATCAGCATTGAAAATATATCCTGTCGGATTATCTCCGCTGCTTCCGATTCCAAACGCATAATTAGAAAATCCTTCACTACCTTTATACAGCAAAAATTCAATTGCATACGGAATGGCAGCACCCACACAACCCATAATAATTCTCCATTCGCTTTTTGTCTTTAGCAGCAATAACGGAAGAAAAATTAATAAAGCGGAGTATTTAAATGTAATTGCAATACCAAACCAAAATATAAAATAAAAATCTTTATTTTTTAAATAAAAGTACACACCGACCAATATGCAAAATACCATAAAAATATCATACTGCCCAAAAATAAATTGTGCATAAAATCCAATCGGCATCGTCAGACTGGCATATGTACAAATTTTGGATTTCTTTTGTCCCATCCCGATTTCCATACAAATCGCATAAATAACAATGCCCGACAGCATATAAAGAATACATGGCAAAATCTTTGCCCACATAACTGCAATCAATGGAATTTGATCTGTTGGAACCGTCACAACACCAAGCAGTCTCATCGGAATATTCCATATCGCAAATATCAGATACATACTTGGCATATAACTTGGATGAATTCCATAATTGCCGCAATAATCATAAAAATCTAAAATATGTCCATTTAGATAGCCGTACGAACAACCTGCTGTATGCAATAAATCACTTTGTTGAAATGAAAAAAAACATATTCCTGCTAATATTAAAAAAATAAGATAATCCCAGAAACATAGATAATTCCATGTTTCAGCCACTATTCCCCCTGGTCGTTTCTGTCTCATAATCTCTTTCCTTTCATTTCTCTTTCTTTTCCCCAAGTGCATAAAAGCCTAGCCCTGTAATAATACAGAACTTCAATATATTAATAATCAGCAATCCAGCTGCCATTCCCCAAAGCCCCCAAAGAAACATAAATGGAATAATAATAACAATAAATAATATTGTATATGCTGTTCCCATATAAATTTGATATTTTTCTGTTGCAAAACGAAGCACTACTACCATCATCGTATTAGAAATAAAGAAAAATACTTGTCCAGCATTTGCAATCCAAAACAACTTACTTGCTGCTTCCATGACATCCGCATTGTATATCAGTGGAATAATAATATAAGAACCAATTACACTTCCACATACAAATATACCTGCACATACAAGCAATATTCCTGTCACTCCTGCAAACATTTTTTTTGTTATTTTTCCTTTATATCTTGATAAATGCCCAACAATCACACCATTTAACGGTGTTGATAATAAAGATACCATTTTCCCTAATAAGGTAGAAACATAAAAAATTGTTGATGCCTCATCTCCATTTACAATTAATAACGGAATCATCACACGATCCGCATAAGATACAAAATCAGACATTAAATATGCCGACGATAAGTTCCACATTACTTTTGTATTTTCTGCAAAATGATCGGATCGTTTAAAAAATGGTCGTTTAAAAATATTTCCTACAATTGTGACATAAATCAGTCCAAAACATTCTCCTGTAATGAAAATCATTGTCCAAGAATTTGTCCAACGATATGTAAAAACTCCTATCACATACCCAATTGTAATAAAAATATAATACCAGAAAAATCGCTTATAATTCAAATCCAAACGAAACTGTACATCTGCATAATAGCGTAAAACCGTTACAATAATTAAAATCGCAATTGAAATTACTGAAGCACCTGCACTATTTCCTTTTATGAAAGAAGCGACAATAGTAATAATTACTGCGAGTATTGCTACTGCAAGTAAAAAACAATTATAATCTCCATTTTCAGAATGCCGCACAGTAGAAATTTTCATACGTGCATAATTCACTCCAGAACCAAAGGCAGAAGCCATCAGACCCATAATTGCTGTAAAAAACAATACCTGTCCATTTGCCTCATTTCCAAGTGTTCGATTAATAAATGGATATACGAGAAATGTAATTATGCCATTTAATGCAATAAGAGCAACTGTTCCATATAAGAAGTCTAACGCAAATCGCTTTATAGAATCAAGTTTCATTTTTCTGCCTTTTCTTTCACTAATCATTGTTTTGTTTCTTTGATGGGTCATACCAGATTTTTACATAATCTGGATTACAATGAGTATTCACTCGTTTTTCTTCTGGCGGAAGCTGCATATAATCACCATAAATTGTCTTTAATACACGATGCCATCCCTTTGGTGCTGGGAATTCTGCTCCATCCAATGTTACATTCACTGTCTCTTTAAACCACCGCTTATCATAGACAAGTGCCACATCTTGGATTAAGAAATTTCCATAAAAACAACGATGTTTCTTTTTATTCTTTCCAATTCCCATACGAGATGCCTTATCGTACCATTGAATAATTTTTTCTGCTGGAATATGACCTCCAATCGCAGACAATAATTTCACAACAATTTTTGCTGCTCCATGATATTCATTCATATCTAATTGATAACGATGTCCCATTCCCATTCCATAGCAAATTAAAATCAATGCTCTGGAAATAAGATGCATCCAATCGCAGTCATTCATATCATCAATAATAAAAATATCAACCGACACATGGTTATTTATTCCATTTCCATAAAACTGCTGTTCTTCATCGTCTGGCTGAATGCTAGAATCTAACATCATAATTCGCGGCACAAAATCAAATATGGCGTTATTTCCAATATCTGCTGGCTCTACATAGACAAATCTTTCCGATAATTCTTCTCTTACTACTTTGCGGAATTTTTCAAACTCACTGCGAAGCATTGCTGTATCAGCATCATCATCCCACGGAATCGCATGTTTATGACGAATTGCTCCTAAAAGCGTACCGCTTTCAATATAAAACATAATATTATGTTTTTTACAAATTCGTTCGATCTCTTTTATAATAATAATATGTGCGGCGTGAACTTGGTCAATCGCTTTCTGTACTTCCTCTGTCATCTGCTGCTTCCTCACTTTCAAAATTAATGCGTTCTTCCTCCACAACAAGCGGACGACGCATGGAACGTGCATTAATGCTCAAAACATATTCTCCAATCAATCCAATGAAAAATAACTGAATCGAACCTAATACAAACATTCCGATTAGAACGGGTGCCATTCCTGCTGCAAATCGATCCCAATAAACTAACTTCATTACTAAATATACAATTGCAATCAAAATGCTCACGACGGAACTGAACATCCCAAGCAATGTAGCAACTCGCAATCCTACTTTTGTATAAGAAGTAACACTAAGCATCGCTGCATCAAACAAGCGATAAAAATTATTACTCGTTTTTCCTGCACGCCGCTGCGGCTGTGTATACTCAATTTCTTTTCTTCTAAATCCTAATTCTGCCACAATTCCACGTAAAAACGGTGTTGGATCATCCAGTTTTTGCAGTACTTGAATAAATTTCTTATCATATAAACCAAATCCTGTAAACTGTTCGATCTGTTCTACATCAGAGAGTTTTTTAATCAATTTATAATAACAGCCTCTAAGGAAATACATCAGTTTGCTTTCTTTACTCTTTGTCTTAATACCAATTACAATTTTATATCCTTCTTCCCATCCATCTACAAATGGACGAATCATCTCAACTGGATCTTGAAAGTCTGCTGCCATTAAAATCGCACAGTCTCCCTGTGCCTGCAAAAGACCATAATATGGAGAATTAAACTGGCCAAAATTTTTTGCGTTAAAGATTGCTCGTATGCGCGGATTTTCTTTGCAGAGCATTCTCAAATATTCTCTCGTATGATCTTTGGAATCATTATCAATAAAAATAATCTCATAATTATAGTTTTGTAATTTTGTCTCAAATTCATGTATAATCGCCTTGCTTAACGGTATTACATTTTCTTCCTCGTTATAGCAAGGAACTACAATACTTATTGTTTTCATTTTTCCTCATCTCTTTCTGCACCACTGAACGGTTTTTTGAATTCCCTCCTCAAAGGAAACTGATGGAATAAATCCTGTATCTTCTGTCAATGTCTTAATATCTGCCTGCAAATACATCACTTGTCCATCTGGATATGGAATTTCCCCTAATCCAATGGATGCATTGACATCTACTGCATCTCGAATTGCGAAAATATACTCTTTTAGCGGACGCACCTGCCCGCTGCCAATACAATATACACTTTGATCAGTCCCTTTCCATGCTGCCAGATACAATGCTTTTGCTGCATCTTCTGCATAAATATAATCCCAAAGTTGTTCTCCTTTTGTATAACGCGGACGTTCTCCTCTTAATAATTGATAAATACCTGACATTACCATCGTGTAGTCTTGATCCATTGGACCGTAAACACTAAAAATTCTTGCCCATATATGACGAATTCCAAGTTGTCTGCATAGGTTTCGACTCATCTGACCTGCACATAATTTTCCTATTCCATAACCTGTTTCTGGAAACGCTGGAGTCGTTGGATGAATGATGTCATGACATCTTCCATATTCTGCTTGAGAACCAGCTCCTACAAACACTTCACAATTCAGTCTACTTGCCAGTTTCACCGCATCCAACGTATATTTTATATTTCTATGCTGCAGATAGACATCATTTCTGCTTACACCATACGTTCCTTCCCATCCTAAATGAAAAAATGCATCGGCTTTTTGGGGCAGTTTTTCCATATGTTGTGTTAATTGTTCTAATTCGGACAATTCTGTATCAATGAGATGCAGCTTGTCATTGACTGGCAAATGACTGATCCGAGCGGAGGAACGCCTCACGAGTGCCCATACCTCCACACCTTCCTTTAATAATGTCTGTACTAACGTCGCACCAATCATTCCTGTAGCTCCTGTTAGCACAGCACGAGTGATTTTATCCATTCCACCGCTCCTTTCTATCAAATCGCTCTATATCGGCTTACCGATGAGCTGCTGCTTCAATTTCCCTTATTTTATTTCATCTACAAGAGGAATAAACATATTTTGTTTGAGTTCTTCTTTACTTAAAAATGGTGCTAAGTCTTCTAACGGAGCAGATACTAACGTACCATCCTCCAAACGTTTTGTTGTAGATTTTGGTTCAAAATTTTGCTTTGTATCTACAAAAATCTCACAGATCATAGGACCTTTCTTTGCAAGTGTCTCTTTCACTGCCTGATCTAAATCATTGTTCTGATGCACGCTCATATATGGAATACCATATGCCCATGCTAATTTTTCCATATCCGGAAAACTCAAATCTCTGCTGTCTGCACCGATTCCTACAAGCGGCTCTCCAAAGAAATTACGCTGTGTCTGACGAATTGAATGATAGCCACTGTTATTGATTAGGAAAATCTTAATTGGCATTTGATGATGTACGATTGTCTGAAGTTCTTGTAAATTCATCTGAATGCTGCCGTCACCTGTAATGCAGACCATGTTCTTTCCTTTCCATGCCATCGCTGTACCAATGACAGCTGGCAGATCATATCCCATCGAGGCAATCGCTGAATTAATAATAAATCGCTGATCTTTTTTTATAATATAGCTTTGACTTCCAACTACACATGCAGATCCATTTCCAACTACGGTTACTTGTCCTTCATCAAGATTACTGCTGATTGCATGAATCGCTGCATATACATTCGCATATCCATTGTTTTGACTAAAATGCTTTGGCTGAAGCACTGGGTATGTTTTTTTCCAGTTTTGACAGGCATTCAGCCACTCCTCTCCTTGGAATAATTTCCCATCTGGAAGACGTTTTTCTAATTTCTCCAATAAATCTTTTGCATCTGCCCAAATTGGCATATCGACATGAATCGTTGGTTTCTTCAATTCTTCTTTGTCAATATCATTTACAATGACATACGCTTCTCTTGCCCATGTGTGATGATTAAATCCAACTTGTCTGATGCTAAGGCGATTGCCAACTGCAAAAACAAGGTCACTGTTTTGAACAGCAAAGTTCCCAGCACGATCCCCCATGCCTCCGCCTCTTCCAGTATAAAGCGGATGATCTGTCTCTATCTCATCAATGCCATCCCATGTCGTTACAACTGGAATATTTAATTTTTCCACTACCAAACGAAAACTTTCGTATCCGCCAGAAATACGGATTCCATTACCTGCATAAAATACTGGACGCTTTGCCTGACGAATTTTTTCAATAATCGCATCTGCCACTTCATCCTCTACTGCTGGTGGAAGTTCCTTTTCATAATCTTCTTCTGGACAATATCCTTCTAATTCTTCTGTCTCAATATAACTGCCCTGGACGTTGACTGGAATATCAAGCCAACATGGACCTGGACGGCCATGCGATGCAATATACATCGCCTTTTCCAGACAATATCGAATCTTATTCGGTTCTATTACCATCTCACAATATTTTGTCATCGATGCTGCAGCCTTACATATATCAAACTCCTGATCACCTACAGCTCGAAGATTTAATCCCGTATAGCGAGCAGTTGTATCATAACGCACTTGTCCAGAAATAACAAGCATAGGAATAGAATCCAAATATGCCCCAACTACACCAGTCAATGCATTTGTTCCGCCTGGTCCTGTAGTGACACAGAGAACCGCCATTTTGTTATCCATTCTTGCGTAACTTTCTGCTGCAATGGCACATGCCTGCTCATGATGCTGATACAGACATGTCAACCCCTTCTGATGTCCAAACGCATCATTTAAGTGCATCGCCCCTCCTCCAGTTACAGTAAAGACATTTGTAATTCCATAATCCACACAAAACTGTGAAACATAGTTTGATAATTTTATCCTCATCTTTTTCTTTCCTTTTCTTCAAATACAATTATTTAACCATATCAAGTTCTTCCCCCACTTAGCATTCTTCACACTTTAAGTAGGGGAGACTGCTCATTCCGCACCACAGCAGACATTCGGAATACGTTTTGCTGCTTTCAACTTATATCTGGCTGTTTACTGCTTCTTTTATTATCTTAGCCATGTAATCAATCATCTCATCTGTCATACCTGGATATACGCCTACCCAGAATGTGTCGTTCATAATTCGATCTGTATTTTCTAAACTTCCAACAACACGATATCCTTGGTTTGAAGCACGCATCTCATCAAAACAAGGATGCTTAATTAAATTACCAGAAAATAACATACGAGTCTGTACGCCTTGTTTTTCAACATATTGTACGACCTTATTACGGCTTACTCCTTCTTTGCCAGTAATTAAAAATCCAAACCAGCTTGGCTGTGAATTTGGACACGCTTCTGGCAAAATAAGTTGATCTTCACAGTCACGCAATGCATCTTTGAGACGATTGAAATTATGAATTCTTCGTTCTACAAAAGAAGGAAATTTTACAATCTGTGCACATCCGATTGCTGCCTGCATATCAGTTGCTTTTAAATTATATCCAAAATGAGAATAGACATATTTGTGATCATATCCAATTGGGAGTTCTCCATATTGTTTGTCAAAACGATGTCCGCAAAGATTGTCTCTTCCTGACGGACATACACAATCTCTTCCCCAGTCACGGAATGAACGGATAATTCGATGTAATAATGGATTTTTTGTATAGACAGCTCCGCCCTCTCCCATTGTCATATGATGTGGAGGATAGAAACTGGATGTTCCAATATCACCGATCGTTCCTGTAAATTTTTCTTCCCCATCAATTTCGTACTTAGAACCGAGTGCATCACAGTTGTCTTCTACAAGCCAGAGATTATGTCTGTCACAAAATTGTTTTACTGCTGTTAAATCAAATGGATTACCAAGTGTATGTGCAATCATAACTGCCTTTGTCTTTTCCGAATATGCTTCTTCAAGCTTTGTAACATCAATATTATACTGTGGAATGGTAACATCCACAAATACAGGAACTGCTCCATATTGAATCACTGGTGTTACTGTCGTCGGGAATCCTGCGGCAACAGTAATAACTTCATCTCCACGCTTTACTTGACGTTCTCCAAGCAATGGAGAAGTCAATGTCATAAATGCAATCAAATTTGCAGAAGATCCTGAATTGACAAGTGAGCAAAACGGAACGTTTAAATAGTTAGCAAACTCTTTTTCAAACTGATCCGTATAGCGTCCGGATGTCAGCCAAAATTCCAATGAGCTGTCTACTAAATTCACCATCTCGCTATGATCATAGACACGAGATGCATATGGAATTCTTTGTCCCTGCTCAAATGGTTTTTTTTGATTATGATATTTATCGCAATACGCAGCAACCATAGAAAGAATTTGCTCTCTTGCTTCTTTTTCATTCATTTGTTCAAACATTTTGTATTCCTCTCTATCTCCAAATATTAACGTGATTGTTTACAAAGCGGATATTCACAATCCGCTTTGCTGCTTTCTTAGTGATTTCATACATTTGAAATTAGAAAATTATTTTCTTAATTCCGCTAAAAATTGTTGTATTTGTGCTTCCATACATGCTTCAATATTACCGCAGCTCATCCATACTCTTGACCACTCTACTGTTTTCTCAATTGCTTTCTTTACATCCCATGTTGGTCTCCATCCAAATACACGCTTTACACGCGAACAATCGAGCTTTAAAAAGTTCGCTTCATGAGGACCACCGTCAAAACGATTTTCCCAAATCATTCCATCTCCCCATGCTTCGCAAAACAGATCAACAAGATGTCCCGTTGTCAAACAATCACTATCATCTGGTCCTACATTGTAATAACCAGCAAATTTACTATCTTCATACTGTTTTTGTACAATTGTAAGATATAACATTAATGGTTCTAACACATGCTGATATGGTCTTGTCGAATATGGGTTTCTTACAATCATTGGCTGTTTTGCACGTGCTGCGCGAACACAATCTGGAATAATGCGATCTGCTGCAAAATCGCCGCCTCCGATTACATTTCCTGCTCGTGCCGTCGATACTGCCTGATCACAGTCTTTAAAAAATGATAATTTGTAGCTATGCGTCACTAATTCAGAACAAGATTTACTATTGGAATACGGATCATATCCATCAAGCGGATCCTCTTCTCTATATCCCCATTCCCACTCGCGATTATAATAAACTTTATCTGTCGTAACGTTTAAAACAGAACGCACCGATGGATGCAGACGCACCGCTTCTAATATATTGACCGTTCCCATTACATTTATCTCGTACGTTTCCACCGGATTTTTGTAAGATTCTCTTACAATCGGCTGTGCTGCCAGATGAATAACGATCTCTGGCTGCACTTCGTCAAATACTTGCATCAAATGCCTACGATCCCGCACATCTCCGATAATGGAATGCATCTTTTGTTCTATTCCAGAAAGAGTAAATAAATTTGGATTCGTCGGTGGCTCTAACGAATATCCTGTCACATGTGCACCAGCATCCACTAATATTTTGCACAGCCAGGAACCTTTAAATCCCGTATGTCCTGTTACTAATATCGTCTTATCTTGAAAAAAGTTCAAATCTAACATTGATTTCTCCCTTCTTTTGTTTTGCTCTGCTTATCAGGCAGCTGTTCTTTTTAAACTATATCGATTACCATATTTTCCACGGTGCATGGTTGGACTGCCACATTTCTTCTAAGCTTTTCTTATCTCGCTGTGTATCCATGCACTTCCAAAATCCTTTGTGATAATATGCCATTAGCTGTCCGTCTTTTGCAAGATTTTCCAATGGCTCTTTCTCGAATACTGTATCGTCTCCTTCAATATAATTAAATACTTCTGGATTCATCACCATATAACCGCCATTAATCATACTGCCATCTTCATCATTTTTCTCACGGAATGAATGAATCTGCCCATTTTCTGCAATATCCATCACTCCAAACCGCTGTCCTATATTCACTGTCGTAATTGTAGCAATCTTTCCATGCTTCTTATGAAATTCAACCAATTTTGGGATATTTACATCTGCCACACCATCTCCGTAAGTCAGCATAAATGGTTCATTTTCTACATAATCTCGAATTCTCTTTACACGACCTCCTGTCATCGTATTCAAGCCAGTATCAACAAGCGTAACTTTCCACGGCTCTGAGAAGTTGTTGTGTACAATCATCTTATTATTTGCAAGATCAAATGTAATATCGGACGTATGCAGAAAATAATCAGAGAAAAATTCTTTTACGACATGCTGTTTATATCCAAGGCAAATAACAAATTCGTTAAATCCATAATAAGAATATTCTTTCATAATATGCCATAAAATTGGCTTTCCTCCAATTTCAATCATTGGTTTTGGTTTTAAATGACTCTCTTCGCTAATTCTAGTTCCAAATCCCCCTGCTAGTATTACAACTTTCATAATATATTTCCTTTCTCACGTTATCTCTCAACAACGAAATCTATCTTTATAAAAATTATTTTATGTCCTACCCCTAATGGACCGAGCTTTTTGCACGTTTATTGTAACATATAATAATTCAAAAGTCATCCCTTTCCAAAAAGGTTTCTCTACTCACCTGCATAAGAAAACGGCGTGCAGTCTCTAAAGCTGCACGCCTGTATGTTACTGTGCAATATTTTTTTCATCATATCACAATTTATATACACAGACAAGTGTTATTTTCATCGAATGCAGACATTGCAGCTATGCTTCGCCGCTTGTTTATTCTTCGTTTAAATATTTTGCAATGTTTGGAAATACTTCTAAACTTCTTTTTAAGATTCCATGTATATAAGCAATCATAATACCATAATTTGTAATTGCTGTCTGCTGATCTGCTGCACATTGCTGGCGATATTTCATCTCTTTTTCATTTAGCATGCATCCTCCACAATGGACAATTAACGGATACATCGTCACATCATCTGGAAATTCTATTCCAGATGTAAATACAAATTTCAAATCTTTTTTTGTATAATTTCGTATCCATGCTGGCAGTTTTTCTGTTCCGATATCTCCACACTGTCTATGATGAGTGCATCCTTCCGAAATTAAAACAGTATCACCATCATTTAACTGTTCAATCATCACAGCTCCTCTTACTGCCCGTTCCAAATTTCCTTTATGACGGGCAAATAAAATCGAAAATGATGTAAGCATAATATCTTTTGGAGTAATTTTTGATACTTCTCCAAATGCCTGACTATCTGTAATGACAAGTGCTGGCTTTTTTGACATACTATTTAATGTATGTGCCAATTCACTCGGCTGACACACGACTGCACTTGCTCCAGATTCCAAAATCTCTCGAATGGTCTGCTGCTGCGGCAAAATCAATCGTCCTTTTGGTGCTGCCGCATCAATCGGGATAACAAGCACAACAATATCTCCTCTTTCAATTAAATCTTCTACAATTGGAAATATTGGTTTTTCTTTTTTTGCAAGGTGCCCAATCATTTCTTTTAATTCATAAATATGTTCTTTCGTCAATGCACTCACTGCAATTTTATTTTCTTCCTGTGACTCAAATACAAAAGAAGACTCTTTTGCTAAATCTATCTTATTATACACAACAATATATGGAATTTGTTTATTTTTAAACTGCTGAACAAGAGCACGATCTTCTGCCGCCAGTCCAATCTGCGCATCTACAACAAGTATCGCTACATCTGTCTTATTTAATGCCTGATAGGTACGTTTCACACGCAGCACACCTAATTCTCCCTCATCATCAATTCCTGGCGTATCAATTATAACGACTGGACCAATTGGAAGTAATTCCATTGCTTTTTGTACGGGATCCGTCGTCGTCCCTTTCGTCTCGGATACAATCGCCAGATTCTGCCCTGTCACAGCATTCACTACACTTGATTTTCCTGCATTTCGCTTTCCAAAAAAGCCAATATGTACTCGATTTCCACTTGGTACTTGATTTAAACCTGCCATAATCTAATTCCTCCAAACGAACTCTTATTTATATGGATAAAGCGGATATTCCAAATCCACTTCGCTGCTTTCTCTTATATGATATAGAAGGAGGGACAGGAATTCTGTCCCTCCATTGGTTCTTTCTTTTTATTAAAATCGGAAATCTCTTTCTCCGTTTGCAATCTTTTCCAATCGTTCTACTACAATCTGACGTACTTTTTCTTTTGGAATATTTGAAATTTCTTTTAATATTAACTCATCTCCAACTGCTTTTGTCTCTGGATGAGCATAGTCTTCCAAATATTCTTTCAATGTCATAAGTGCATTTGGATGACAACAGTTTTGAATCTGACCACTCTTACAAAGACTCATAAAACGATCTCCTGTACGTCCTTCTCGATAACATGCAGTACAAAAACTCGGAATATAACCTAATTCCATCAGCCACTTAACAACTTCATCAAGTGATCTTGTGTCACTTACTTCAAACTGAGAAGAATCTTCTTCCTCTGGTTCTACATAACCGCCAACACTTGTACGAGAACCGCCGCTGATCTGAGAAACACCGAGATGAAGCACTCGCTCTCTGCACTTTTTACTCTCTCTTGTGGAGATAATCATTCCCGTATATGGGACAGCAATACGAATACATGCGACTAATTTTGCAAATGTATCATCATCAATACCATTATCAAATACATTTGGATCAATATCATCTGCACGACGAATACGAGGCACACTAATTGTATGAGGTCCAACACCAAATACTTCTTCCAAATGTTCTGCATGCATTAAAAGACCTGCAAATTCATAACGATACAATTCCAAACCAAACAATACACCAACACCAACATCATCAATACCACCCTGCATTGCACGGTCCATTGCTTCTGTATGATAAGCATAATCATGCTTTGGTCCAGTTGGATGAAGCTTTTCATAACTTTCCTTATGATATGTTTCCTGGAATAAAATATAAGTACCAATTCCTGCTTCTTTTAACTTGCGGTAATTCTCCACAGTTGTAGCAGCAATATTAACGTTTACACGGCGGATTGCCCCGTTTTTATGTTTAATGCTATAAATTGTCTTAATTGACTCCAATACATATTCAATTGGATTATTAATTGGATCTTCTCCTGTCTCCAATGCAAGACGCTTATGTCCCATATCCTGCAATGCAATGACTTCTCTGCGGATCTCTTCCTGAGTCAATTTCTTACGAGCAATATGTTTGTTCTTTGCATGATATGGACAGTATACACATCCATTGACACAGTAATTGGATAAATACAATGGTGCAAACATAACAATACGATTGCCGTAAAAATCTTTTTTAATCTGTTCTGCCAATGCATAAATTTCTTCATTTTTTTCTGGAATCTCGCATGCCAAAAGTACAGATGCTTCTCTGTGGCTAAGACCTTTGCGAAGCTTTGCCTTTTCAATTAACTGATCAATTAATTGTACATTATTTTTGTTTTGATCGGCATATGCCAATGTTTCTAAAATTTCTTCATGATTAATAAATTCCTCTGCTTTTGAGGAAGCTGGATTGTAAATTGCCATTTTATTGTTTCTCCTCTCTTATAGGTCAGAATCTTTTGTTATTTTACTATTTTTATAACAAATACTTCCCTGTCAGTTTATTCTTTACATATAAAATCTCCACGGCTTGTAACGACTTCATATCCAATCGCCTTCATCGTCTCTTTTAAGTGCTGAAGACTTTCTGCCGCCTCATCTCCTGTACAGATTTTATTATCATATAGTAAATATTTTTTCCTTACATCTACTGGAGATAGATTTGGCATTACAACATTTGCTCCTGCTGCCATGCCTCGTTCTCTTCCTCTTGGATGCAATGTACCAAGTGCAGTTGTCGCTGGTAATAGAATATTTGGTATCATAATACGAATTAATCCAAGCAGTGTCAATGTCAATTCTACACTTCCGCCTTCCTTCTCTGCAAATGGAGTTTGATGATGCGGAATAAACGGACCAATTCCTACCATATGAGGCTGGAAATTCTGTATAAATACCATATCGTCTGCCAAAGTCTCAGCGGTCTGATACGGTGATCCTACCATAAACCCACAGCCTGTCTGATATCCAATTTGCTTTAAATCTGCAAGACACTGCATTCGATGTTCCAATGTTAGTTCTTCTGGATGAAGCTTGCGGTAATGATTCGCATTTGCAGTTTCATGACGAAGTAAATATCGGTCCGCTCCTGCATCAAAATATGCCCGATAGCTTTCATGGCTTCGCTCTCCAATTGAAAGTGTAACTGCACAATCTGGATAAAGTGTCTTCATCGATTCAATAATATGAACAAGTGTCTCATCTGTATAACTTCTATCTTCACCACCCTGCAGTACAAATGTACGAAAACCAAGTTCATACCCAATATCGCAGCAGTCTAAGATTTGATTCTCTGTCAAATGATAGCGTTCTGCCCGCTTATTACTTCTTCGTATTCCGCAGTAATAGCAGTCATTTTTGCAATAATTCGTAAATTCAATTAATCCTCGAATATATACTTGATTTCCATAATATTGTTCTCGCTCATTTCTTGCTTTTTCAAAAATATATTCATCCAGTTTATCGTTTCGGTTTTGAATAAGCTGTACCCATTCTTTTTTTTCTAGTTTACGTGTTTCGTGTAGTTTATCAACCAATTCTTTCATGATTTTGTTTCCATATCCCCTCTTTCTTCTAGTTGTGCAGGCAGTTTGGAATACACTGCCTTTGAACTCACGCCTGGAAGTCGTCCTAACTTTCCAGCCAATGCACTAATCACATCGGCTGGAGCATCAATTGCAATGCTGATAATATTTACCTGACGTTTTGGATATGGGAGTCCCATCCGTCCTATAATATATGTTCCATATTGATGCAAAATCTGATTCAGCTGCTTAATCGAATGACTGTCTTCTACTACAATTCCAATTAATGCCACTCGTGTATCCATTCTTTTTCACTTTCCTTTTACTCTGTTTCGAGTACCATTAATGCACCTGCAATCAGTTCATATCTCATTGAAAATGGTAATGCAGAATTTGATACATATGCAGAGTTTGCTGGTTTTGCAATGATTTCTGCTGCTTCTTTTACATCTTTTATTCCGACATCGGAGAGGCAGACTGGAAGCTTTAACGAGCGCAAAAATGCTCTCATCTTTTCGATTTCTTCCTGCTTTTCTCCATTCATCACCATCTGTGCTAAAATTCCAACTGCAACACATTCACCGTGCAGCAAATCCAAATTTTCCAAATGTGTCATTCCTTTTGCAATTGAATGGGCTGCTGCCAATCCTCCATTTTCAAAACCAATGCCACTCAAATAAATAATTGCTTCAATTACTTTTTCTACATCTTCGGTGCATACATGGTTTTCTACATCTTTTAATGCTTTCTCTCCATATTCCATTACAATATGATAACATTCGCGTGAGAGTGCCCGTACAGTCGCAGGAATTGTTCCTTTTTTAATTCTTCCTGCAATTTCTGATTCATATAAAATTTTATTCTCCAAATATGTCGCAAGTGCATCTGCCATTCCTGATGCAAGATAACGGCATGGTGCATTCGCAATAATTTCAGAATCTACAAGAACCATATCTGGACATCTTCCAATTTTTAAACGCTTATGAAAATGTTGATTTCTAAACAGTGCTGCCACTGAACTGCATGGCGCATCGGAAGATGCTACTGTAGGAACTACTACAATTGGAATACGTGCGTAATGTCCAACTGCTTTTGCCAAATCAAGCACTCCATTGCCTCCAATTCCCATAATCGCTCCGCATTCTGCTTCCATACACTCGTCTGCATACTGCATGGCAAGTTTCTCTGTACAAACACCTTCAAATACAACAGTCTTCCATTCAATTCCTGCCGTTTCAAGACTTTTTCGAATCTCGCTGCCAATTTGATCTGCAATTTTTTTTTCACAAATAATAAAAAACTGTTCGCTTAACGGATAAATATATTCTCCAATTTTTTCTAATAATCCAATTTCCTGGCGATATATTTTGGGTGCCTTTATTCTCATAATACCCTCCAAATTATTCATGCTGTTTTTTATAAAAATGTCTTATTTCATCCAGCACCTTATTTTTTCTCTATCATACCACTGATTATTCTTTTTTGAAATAGCATTTTGTGAATTTTAGTTTTTTTATTTACCAGAATCCATAAAAAAAGAACTATTACACAATCCCACTGCTTTCCAATCATTACAGTATCTTTTGTGTAATAGTTTCTTTTGTTCTTAGCTTATTATAAGATCAACGAATAAACGATAACCCTATTCTTCTGCGTCAGGTTTTTCTACCTGCACAATTGCTCTCTTCTGCATTGGAATACGGCAATTTTTGTTATTACCAAATTCAATAATAACAGTATCTTCTGTGATGTCAATTACAACACCATAAAAACCAGAAGATGTTAACACAATATCGTTCACTTCAAGAGAGTCGAGCAACGCTTGATGCTCCTTTTCCTGCTTTTTCTGAGGACGAATTGTTAAGAAATACATAATGATAAAAAAGAATACACATGATCCTAACAATAAAAGCATATTTGGAGCGCCTGCTGTAGCTGCTGTAGCTGTTAACATATTATTTTCCTCCTGTATCTCCTGCTGCCATAGAGGCAAGCATATTATTTTTATACTCTTTATAACAGTGTTTGTCAATGGCTTTGCGAATTTCAGTCATTAAATTATTATAAAAATATAAATTATGCAGTACACATAACCGCATTCCAAGCATTTCTTTTGCTTTTAATAAATGACGAATATAGGCTCTGCTGTAGTTTCGACATGTCGGACAATTACACCCTTCTTCAATTGGACGATCATCGGCAGCATATTTTGCATTAAACAGATTTCTCTTTCCCTGCTTTGTATATACATGACCGTGACGTCCGTTTCTGGATGGATATACACAGTCAAAAAAATCAACACCTCTGTCGACTGCCTCTAAAATGTTTGCTGGTGTTCCAACTCCCATTAAATATGTCGGTTTATTTTGAGGCAAATATGGAACTACCGCATCCAAAATCCGATACATCTCTTCATGTGTCTCTCCGACTGCAAGACCGCCGATTGCATATCCGTCTAAATTCATATCTGCAATTCGCTTTGCATGTTCAATTCGGATATCTTCAAAAATAGCTCCCTGATTAATTCCAAACAATAATTGTTCCTTATTAATCGTCTGCTCAAGACTATTTAAGCGCTGCATCTCATCCTTACAACGCTGCAGCCAGCGTGTCGTACGATCTACACTTGCTTGAATATAAGAGCGCTCTGCCACAGAAGAAGGACACTCATCAAATGCCATAGCAATCGTAGAGCCAAGATTAGACTGAATCTGCATACTTTCTTCTGGTCCCATGAAAATTTTCTTTCCATCAATATGAGAGTTAAAATAAACACCCTCTTCTTTAATTTTTCTAAGACCAGTGAGAGAAAACACTTGAAATCCACCAGAATCAGTTAAAATTGGTTTATCCCAATTCATAAAACGATGTAAACCACCTAACTGGCGGATCAGTTCATCACCTGGACGTACATGCAGGTGATACGTATTTGATAATTCTACTTGTGTACCGATCTCATGTAAATCGGCAGTAGAAACAGCACCTTTGATTGCAGCAACTGTTCCTACATTCATAAATACAGGCGTCTGAATTGTACCATGTACCGTCTCATACACAGCACGTTTCGCCTTGCCGTCAGTTGTTAAAATTGTATATTTTGCCATTATTTTTTACTCTTTTTCTCAAATTTCGTTGTAAGCACATACCAGAATGCACTTGCCAAGCAAACAGAAGAATACGTACCTGTTACAATACCAACCATCAGAGGCAATGCAAACTCACGAATTGATGTTACACCAAGAATAAATAATACAATTATCATTACTAATGTTGTCAAGGATGTGTTAATACTTCTGGATAATGTCTGGCTTACTGATAAATTCACAACATCAAGCAAACTGTCCTTCTTTCCCATTGTCTTTAAATTCTCACGAATACGGTCAAAAATAACAATCGTTGCATTAATTGAGTAACCTACAATCGTAAGCATACATGCAATAAATGTATTTCCAACAGACCAACGGAATACTGCATAACAAGCAAGTACAACACATACATCATGAAGCAGTGCAATAACAGAGCTGGATGCAAAACGGATATCTTTGAATCGGAACCAAATGTATAATAACATAAATATGGTCGCAATTACTACTGCTTTAATTGCAGAAGATTTCATCTCATTGCTGACTGTCGCACTGATATTTTCGTTTGTGATTAATTTCTGATCCACACCAAACTTCTCTGTCAATGTATTGTATAAATTCGTTCTCTGCTCTAATGTTAATTCTGGCGTCTTAAAAATAACTTCGTTACTATTTTGTACTGGAGAAGCCTGAATATCATTACTTCCAATTACTTCTGCAATAACTGGATTTACTTCTTTTTCCAGACGAGAAGCATCATATGCTTCATTAAATGTTACGCTTGTGGATGTACCACCTTTGAAATCCTGGCTGTATGCAAATGCATCTCCATTCATCGAATGGTAAATCATCGTTCCGAGTCCGACTAAAATAATAACTGCGGATAAACAGAAGCAAATATTTTTCTTTCCAAGGAAATTAATTACTTTTATATTTGTTGTTTTTCCATAAAATTTTTCATCTTGAATTCCTAATGCATAAAATACTTTTAATAATGTCTTAGTAATAAACAATGCAGTAATCATAGACAGCACGATACCTAACGCCAATGTCTGCGCGAATCCTTTTACTGTACCAGAACCTAAAATATAAAGTACTGCTGCTGCAATTAATGTCGTAACGTTACCATCAATAATCGCAGACAATGCTTTTGAAAATCCCGCATCAATTGCTGTCGCAACGGCTCTTCCTTTTCCAATTTCTTCACGAATACGAGCGAAAATAATAACATTCGCATCTACTGCCATACCAATACCTAATATAATACCTGCAATACCAGGCAAAGTTAATGTAATTTCCTGACGGAATGCACTTAATAATACAACAATCGTACCAGTATATAATACTAATGCGATGGATGCAGCAAAACCTGGGATGCGGTACATAATAATCATAAATAAAAATACAATTGCAAGACCAATCGCACCTGCTAATAAGCTTGTCTGAACCGCTTCTTCTCCTAATTTTGCTCCAACTACATTTGAACGAAGTTCTTTTAATTCAACTGGAAGCGCACCGATACGAATAGTAGAAGCAAGATCTTCTGCTGCTTCAAGACTTTCCATTCCATCGATAGAGCAAACTTCTCCAGTAATATGATCTTTTACTGCCGGAGCGCTGATTACTTTTCCATCATAAATAATATAAATTGGCTTATTTTCACTTGCTAGCTCTGCTGTTGCTTCAGAAAATGCTTTCTGTCCTTCTGGTGTTAATGTAAGCTGAACTAAGTATTCAACTTGTCCTGCTGTATTTTGCCGAGAACCGCCCTGTGCAGATTTCACTTGATTACCATCCATTACTTTTGTACCTTGTACATCTGATGCATCTGTACAGAAAATAAGGGAACCTGGCTTACCGAGTTCCTGCAAAATTGCATTGGCATCGGTCGCACCTGGAATATCAATTGTAATTCGGTCACTGCCTTCACGATATACCTGTGCTTCTGTAGATTTTCCTTCTACACGCTTTTGCAATTTGTTTCTTGTATCTTCCATATCCTGATCAGAAGGAGTTTCTTCTCCTACTGCCTGATATGTAATGCTGACTCCCCCTCTTAAATCCAAACCAAGGTTGATGTCATAAAAACTTCCTGACTGATCACTTCCTAAACCCAAAAATGCGGTGTAGCCCATGAAAATAATCACTGCCAGCACTGCAATCAGGCAGATCATTGCATTTCTTTTTTTCATTACCCTTTTCTCCTTGTTTTTAATTTTCTTCTTCCGCCAAAGCTGCTTTAATCATAATCGCACATTCAATTCGTTTTTTCTGCATCTCACATCCGATATCATATGCATCCGTAATTGAACCGTGGAACTGATATGCATTCGCTGCACATCCACCGCTGCAATAAAACTTTGCAAAACAGTTCTGGCATTTTTCTTTTGCATAAACATTACAGAGTTTAAACTCATTCTGGCAAGGCTTGTTGACAATTCCATCATCCACATTACCAAGTAAGAACTCTTCTCGTCCTACGAATTGATGACATGGATAAAAATCTCCCCACGGAGTAACTGCCAAATACTCGGTTCCCGAACCACATCCCGATAATCGCTTTGCCACACATGGTCCTTGTTCTAAATCAATCATAAAATGGAAGAAATTAAATCCTCTTCCTTCTTTTTTACGCTTGATATACTCTACTGCTAATTTATCATATTCTTCCATAATTGTCGGAAGATCTTCCTCACGGATCGCATATGGTTCTTCTGGCAGTCCTACAACTGGTTCAATCGACATCTGCTTAAATCCGAGATCTGCAAAATGAATTACATCTTGAGAAAAGTCAAGATTATCTCTTGTAAATGTACCACGAACATAATAATTCGTCTGATTTCTGCTTTCTGCAAATTTTTGGAACTTTGGAACAATCAAATCATAACTTCCTTTTCCATTGCGGAATGGACGCATCTGATCATTTACTTCTTTTCTTCCATCTAAACTGAGTACAACATTACTCATTTCTTTATTACAAAATTCCATCACCTCATCATTTAACAACACACCGTTTGTTGTTAATGTAAAACGGAATTTCTTATTATGAATTTTTTCCTGAGAACGACCATATGCCACAAGACGTTTTACAACATCCCAATTCATTAATGGCTCTCCACCAAAGAAATCCACTTCAAGATTTACGCGATTTCCAGAGTTTGCAATCAGAAAATCTAATGCTTTTTTTCCAACTTCAAAACTCATCAGTGCTCTTTTTCCGTGATATTCCCCTTCTTCTGCAAAACAATATTTACATGCTAAATTACAATCATGTGCAATATGCAGACAAAGTGCCTTTACAACCGTCTTTCTTTTCTTAAAATCTATGATATAATCTTTATAAATATCTGGAGTGAACAATAACTCATCATTTTTTAGAGTATTGACTTCCTCCCACGCTTCTTCTATTGCCTCTTTTTCATACTGGTCAGACAATGCATCAATAATTTCTTGTTTTGTCTGCGTTTCAAACAATGGCACAACATCATATACGACATCATCTACTACATGTGCAGAACCAGAATTAATATCCAACACAATATTATAGCCATTATTCTTGTATTGATGAATCAATTTTTTTCTCCTTTCCATAATACGAGTGGAAAGCCGAGGAGAAATCCCCTCGGCTCCTACTAAAAATTATTTGTTATTTTCACAGCTCTGGTTTCCTACTGTGCAGGAAGTCTTACATGCTGACTGGCAAGATGTCTGGCATTCTCCGCATCCGCCTTTTTTCATTGTATTTTTCAGAGTCTTTGTTGTTAAAGTCTTTACTCTCTTCATGAATCATTCCTCCTATTTACTTATTCTCACTTGAGCTATCATACCATAAAATATGTCAAAAGAAAAGTGCTTTTCTTTTATTTTTCTGATGCCAAGTATTCCTCTTTATTCTCAGATAATTCTGGATGAATCGTTAACTGTATTCGATCAATTCTATTCTTCTCAACCTGAAGAATTTTAAACGTCATATTGCGATAAGATATTTCCTCTCCTTCATGAGGAAGTCGATCTAACAGTTCAATAATAAACCCTCCAAGTGTATCATAGTCTTCAGACTGAAGCTTCAATTCCAGATAATCATTAATATCATCCAGTTTCATCGATGCTTCAATGCTATACTCATAATCACTTATTTTCTGGATCGCCTCTACTTCGTCCCCGTCATACTCGTCACGAATCTCTCCAACAATTTCTTCTAATAAGTCTTCTAATGTAATCATACCAACTGTTGCGCCATATTCATCCAACACAATCGTAACATTGGATGCTGTTTCTCTCATTTCTTGCAACAGCTCTAATGTAGAACTATGTTCGTACGTAAAATGAACTTCTCTTAAACAATTACGGATCGAAAATGATGTTCCTTGACGATATAACAATACATCTTTCATATTAATGACACCAATCACATCATCCGTACTTTCTTCATATACAGGAAATCGTGTAAACATATTTTCCTGGAATATTTCTAAAAGTTCATCATATGTTGAATCTACTTGAATAAACGTAACATCCACACGAGGAATCATAATGTCTTTTGCCTGAGAATCTCCAAAATCGAATACATTCTTAATCATCTTGCGTTCATCACTTTCAAGCACACCTTCTTCATGGCTCACATCTACCATCGCACGCAGTTCACTTTCTGTGATCGTCTCCGCTTTCGCATCTGGATCAACTCCTAACAAGAGTAATAAGCCTCTTGAAAGAATACGCACAAAGAAAATAGCAGGTGTCAATATAACCATCAATGCATGGATAAAGTCATAGTAAGCCAATGAAAGCTTATCCGCAGATATCGTAGCAAGAGATTTTGGCGTAATCTCACCAAAAATTAAAACAAGTAACGTTAAAATTCCAGTTGCAATACCTGCACCACTGCTTCCAAGCAGTTTTGTCGCAAGTATTGTGGCAAGGGAGGATGCTGACAAATTTACTACGTTATTACCGATTAAAATCGCACTCAGCATCTTGTCAGTGTTGTTTTCCAGCATATCCAATACTTTTCCCGCCTTCTTGTTTCCCTCATCAAACATAGAACGCAAGCGGATATGGTTACATGTCATTAACGCAGTCTCAGCAGAAGAAAAGATTGCTGAAAAGGCTAATAAAATGAGCAACATAATCAATTGTATGACGTCACTCGAATCCAAAATAAATCACTCTCCATTTTTATTTATTTTATTTCTGTGTCAATTTTATTATAAAATAATAATAGATACAGTTTGAGAGTATTTTACACGAAACCCCTGATTCTGTCAAGATTTTCCCACTTAATCCTTACGGTAAACGCATATCTCTCTTTTCGACAAAAAATCAAGGCTTTTTTTGTTGAAGTAATACAAAAACATAAGCTTGAATTAAGCTTTAAATATTTACAAATCTTGAGATTAAACAAAAGTAACCTCTATATTTTCTCAGGGAACTATCTGTTTACAATTTGTTCATAAAGCTTGCGTTTACCGTAACTTAATCCTCTAATATTTCCAATTCTCGTTTGTCAACTGATTTTATTTTTCTCTTTGCAAAAATATCATACATAATCGGAACAACAAATAATGTCATAATTGTGGCATAAATCAGACCTCCAACAGTGACAATTGCAATCGGCTGCATCATATCAGCACCATTTCCAATTCCCATTGCCATCGTCATTAATCCAAGTATTGTCGTGATTGCTGTCATCAAAATTGGACGCATACGAGTTTTTCCTGCTTCTATAATAGCATCTCTTCGTTCCCATCCTTCTAAGCGAAGCTGATTAATATAATCAACAAGCACAATACCATTGTTTACAATAATACCAGATAACATAATAAATCCAATCATTGCAATAACACTTACTTCGTTGCCTGTGAGGAAGAGTCCTAAAAATCCACCAGTAAATGCAAGCGGAATTGTAAACATAACGATAAATGGTGATAGAAATGATTGAAACTGAGCTACCATAATAAAATAGATCATTGCAATACCAAGAATCATCATCTGCATTAACTGGCTCATTGATTCATTAATCGTCTCATTCTCTCCTGACATCTCAATGCTGCATCCCTCTGGCGGCTCATACCCTTCCAATGCTTTATTTAATTCTCTGCTCACAAGTCCAATATTATATCCATCTGCAATCGATGCTGACACAGTAAGTGTTCGCTTTTGTGCCTCTCGGTTAATAGAAGATAACGTTTCCGTCTGCTGAATTTTTGCAATATCTTTTAATTTTACTTTTTTGTTTGTACTATCTGGCTGTGTAACAGTGAATTCATATTCTTTTAATTTCTTTCGTGTCATCGCTTCGTCACCAGATGAGACAATTGTGGAATACGATTCTCCATCTTTTTCAATACTAGTTGAAGAGCCTGGCTGTGCTAATTTTGTCTTTAGTTCCATATATGCTTGTGCAACAGTAAGACCTTCTTTCATTGCCTTATCTTTGTCAATCACAATGCGCAGTTCTGGTGTCGGGTCTTTTACGCCATTTGATACTTCCTCTGTTCCATCAACACTTGACACAATTTCTGCAATCTCATCCGCTGCCTTTTTCAATGTATCAATATCTTCTCCAAATACTTTCACTGAAATTCCCGAGCCGCCCAACGCACTCATATCCATATTAGAACCTTGTGCAGTCACTTCTCCATCCATATCTTGACATGCTTCTTGAATGTTTGCTGCAATTTCTTGACTCGTATCTTTCTTTTTCTCATCAAGTACAACATAAAAGGTAACAGAACGGATATCACTTCCTCCACCGCTCATCAAGCTATTAGAACTCATCATAGCACCAACTGTATTGACTCCATCTATTTCTTGTATTCGTTTTGCCACTTCATCTGCAGTTTTTGTTGTATCTTCCATCTTTGCATCTTTTGGCATTTTTAATGTCGCCGTCAGCTGATTACTGTCAGATTCCGGCATAAATGCTGTACCTCTAGAAAGAGAAGCAATAACACTTCCAATTAATATAATTACTACAAGCAGAAGAACAATCGCTTTTCGTTTGAGACAAATACGAATAATTCTGTCATATCCATTTATCATTTTATTCAACAGAGGATGTTTTTTCTCTGATGCTCGTTTGAGCATTCCTGATGCCATTGTTGGTACAAGTGTCAATGCAATGATTAAACTTGCAAGTAACGAATAAGCAATCGTTAATGCCATATCTACAAACAACTGCTTCGTCATTCCTTCTACAAATACGATAGGAACGAATACACAGATTGTTGTCAATGTCGATGATGTAATCGCGCCTGCCACTTGTGCAGCACCAGACACTGCCGCCTGAATAACGGTCGCACCTTTACTGCGCAATCGGTAAATATTTTCGATTACAACGACAGAGTTATCAACAAGCATACCTACTCCAACTGCTAATCCAGAAAGTGAGATAACATTTAATGTAATATTCGAAAAATACATTAATACAACTGCAAATATGACACTGACTGGAATGGAACATGCAATAATTGCCGTCGGCTTTATATCTTTTAAAAATAAAATCAAAATAATAATCGCCAGACATCCGCCCATAAGCAAGTTATTGAGTACAGAATCTACGACAAGATCAATATAAGTTCCTTGATCCATCAGTGCAGTAAAATGCAGGTTTTCATATTCTCCCTCTAATTGTTTGAATTTTTCAGCTAACTGATCCGATACTTCTGCTGTCGAATATGTATTTTGCTTTTGTATTGACAAAATCAAACCATTATTTCCATTAACTTTTGCATAAGAGGAAGCAGAATTATCAGTATAGGAAATATCCGCGACGTCTTTTAACATAATCGGATCAATCCCATCCATATTTGGGTCAAACAATAATAAGTTTTTCATCTCTGAAATATCTGTAATTTTATCACCAACACGTACTAAATAAGACGTATCGCCTTCTTTGATATATCCTGCAGGCATATTAAAGTTTTGCGCCTGTAACAGAGAACTAATCACTTCATTTGTGATTTTCCCATCTAATGTTACCTGCTCTAATGCTTTCTCTTCTGCTTGATCCAACGCTTTTTTCTGTTCTTCAAGCTGCTTTTCTCCCTCTTTTATCTGGGCAGTTGCTTCTTCTAATTTCTTTTGTGCTTCCTGCTGCTGCTTCGTTAATTCTTTTTCTTGTTTATTTAAACTATCTTTACTGTCAGTAATCTTTGTTCCGCCGTCTTGAATCTGCTGTCTTGCTGTATTTAATGCCTGTTTTGCCTGTTCTAGTTCTGTCCTCGTCAAATTCAACTGTGCTTCTAACTGGCTTGCAACATTTTTTGAAGTGCTGATTGCTACTCTCGCACTTTCTGCCGCAGACTTCTTTACTTCATAGGATGCTTTTTTCAATGCAAGTTCCTGTTGATCTGCAATCACTTGCTGAAGCTGTGCCTTTAATGTCTCAAGCTGTGCAGCGATCGTACCTTGATTTGCTGTTGCCTGCACATTATCATTCGCATCTTTTTTATCACTAGAATCTGGAATGTTCTGCACATTGTCTTTTAATTGCTTTTGAAGTTCTGCAATCTGTTTTTCTAGCTCTGCCTTCTTTTGATTTAATTCTTCTTCCCTTTTTGCATTTTCTGCATTAAGTTTAGCAGCCTCTTGCTCCAATGCTGTCACAGTCGCTTCATTTTTTGCAATTTCTTGTTTTGTCGTATTCAGCACTTTTTCCATCTCTGTGACAACAAACTCCATCTGCTGAATTTCTGCTCCCTTTTCTTGTAACTGACTTTCCATCTGAGCCATTTGAATTTCTGATTTTAATAATTCTAATTTTCCAGTCAGCATTCCCTGGCTTAAATCAATTGAGCCATCAGAAAATAAGCTTGATTGACTGTTTAATGCAGTTTTTCCACTATCTAATTGTTTCTGTGCTTCTTCTAACTGCTTACGTGCTTCAGACATCTGATCCTGCACTACTTTTTTCATTTTTTCATTAATGCGGTCAATCTTTTTTTGATCCATCACCACTTCAATTTCTTTTTCAACATCTCCGTTGACGGATACGCTCGCAACACCATTCACTCCTTCTAATTTTGGTATCAATTCATCATTTACAAGTTGACTTAACTCTTCCCTTGATTTATCCTCCATATCGACCGCCGCTGTTATAATTGGCATCATATCTGGACTAATTTTTGTGATAATCGGATTTCCAACTGATTCATTCCAATAAGCAGAAATTAAATCAAGTTTTTCTCTCGTGTCAATCGTCGCTGACTCCATATTAACAGAATCATCAAATTCCAATATAACAGTAGACTGTCCTTGTGAAGAGACAGATGTAATATTTTCAATATTATCCAGTGTTGCCATCACTTGTTCGATCGGTTTTGTTACAATTAACTCTACTTCTTCTGGACTTCCGCCTTGATAAGTTGTCATAACAACCATATAAGGAAGGCTGATCGATGGAAACAAATCCGTTGTCATTTTTGTCCACGAAACAACCCCTAATATTAAAACCATCAGCACAGCCACAATAACCGTATATGGTCTTTTTACACTATACTTCCACATAGACTTTCCCTAACACTCCTTTTCCTCCAAAACTTTCTTTTCTCTCATCAATGCCTCTTTCTTTGAATAAATGCATCCACAGTAATTTTGCCGATACAATTGGTATTCGTGTGATAATTCAATGGAACGCTTATATCCATCTTTCTTTTTAAAATCAGAATATAAATAATTTATTCCATATTCTTGTTCTAATTGATGCCCAATTTCATTTAAACGATCTGCCTTTTTTAATGGACTAATAGAAAGCGTCGTTGTAAAATAATCAAAATGATTTTGCTTTGCAATCTTTGCTGATTCCCTCAACCGAAGCTCATAACAGCGAAAACATCTTTCTCCTCCCTCTGGCACGGTCTCTAATCCTTTTGCTAACTCATAAAATCGTTCTGGCTCATATTCTCCTACTATACAGTGAACTGGATTTTTTAATGGCATCGATTCAATCAGTCTCTTTTGTTCCTCTGCTCGTTTTCTAAATTCTTCTTCTGGTGAAATATTAGGATTATAATAAAAAACTGTAATAGAAAAATAATTAGATAAGTATTCTAATACATAACTGCTGCATGGGGCACAGCAGCTATGAAGCAATAACGTTGGTATTACTGACTCATTTTCTAATTGTATTAACTGCTTCTCCAATTGTTTTTGATAATTTATTTTCTGCATAAACCCTCCACACTGTTCTTTAAATCAGTATATTCAAAATCCGCTTCGCTGCGCTCCAATAGTAATGAAACGATAGGGGTACTTGAAGATGCATCTTCAAGTACCCCTCCCACTAAATCTATAAGCGCATACTGCAGATGCAAGAACTGCTTTTCCTGCATCATACAGAGCGAAATCCCAACTCAAATGTTACTTAAAGGAAATCACGAATTCGTTTGCTTCTGACTGGATTACGAAGCTTGCGTAATGCCTTCGCTTCAATCTGGCGAATGCGCTCTCTCGTGACATTAAATTCCTTTCCTACTTCCTCTAATGTACGAGGATGTCCATCTTCCAAACCAAAACGCAGTACAATTACTTGACGTTCTCGTTCTTTTAAATCCTCTAACAATGCATCAATATGTTCTCGAAGCATCACAGATTCTACATTACCTTCTGGTGTAACTGCATTATTATCTGCTACGAAATCACCTAAGTTAGAATCATCTTCTTCACCGATTGGTGTCTCCAATGATGCTGGTTCTCTGGCAATCTGCATAATCTCCATTACTTTATCTTCAGACATATCCAATGCTTTTGCAAGTTCTGTCACAGATGGCTCATAACCTAAGTCCAATGTCAGTTTACGCTGCATCTTAGACATCTTATTAATCGTTTCTACCATATGAACTGGCACACGGATCGTTCTTGCTTGATCGGCTAATGCTCTTGTCACAGACTGACGAATCCACCATGTCGCATATGTACTTAACTTATATCCCTTTGTGTAGTCAAACTTCTCAACACCTTTGATTAGTCCAAGATTACCTTCCTGTACCAAATCCAGAAAACTCATACCTCTTCCTGTATAACGCTTTGCAATACTAACAACAAGACGTAAGTTAGCTTCGATGAGACGTTCTTTTGCATACGTACTGCCCTCTGCCTTCTTCTTCGCCAAATCCAATTCTTCCTCTGCGCTTAAAAGTGGTACAGTTCCAATTTCCTTTAAATACATACGCACCGGATCTTCTGTTCCGATACCCTCTAACAGATCAATGGCATCTAAATCAATATCTTCTTCTTCTGAGGAAAAATCAATATCTTTGTCCAGTAACAGTGCATCCTCTGCTGCCATATCTTCATCCATTGGACGAAGTACATCAATTTTTTTTGCTTCCAGATAGTTATAAACATATTCCCATTCTTCTGGTGTCAGCACTTCACCAATAAAGAAATCATTAATGTCATTGAAATCCAGAGCTTTATTTTTTCCATTTCCAATTTCGACAAGTTTTCCTAGACGTTCGTTTAAAATCTCTTTTTCCATTGCACATTGTCCTTTCTGTTTGCAGGCTTCATCACTACATTTGTTTTCATATGTCTGTTTGCTTTCTTATTCCTATGACAATTTATAAAAAGAAAACGGGCTCTGCTTAGACCGTTCCTATTATTTCTGTCCTTTTTCTTATCAGAACATACTCCCACAGATTAATATTATACTATAGCATTCCTCATTTGTAAAGTATTTATGTTATTTTTTTATTGTTATCTAAACGAATTACTTTTCTACATTCGCGCTAATAATTGAAACTGCCTGTTTATGTATAAGTACACTCGTATCACAACGTTCTCCTCCAAATTCACCGTCCAATGTCCAATTGACTGGCTGATCACTATGAATCTTCATAGCGGAGCAGCGGAATGTTGTAATATATTTTGGATCTTTTTCTTTTGCAAGCAAATTGGATAAAATCATTGGGAATTCGAGCGGATTTTCTAGGTGCTTTACGAGCATAACTTCAAACAGTCCATCATTCATGCTTACATTGTATCCAATTAATCCTTTAATTCCTCCAACACTTATTGAATTAGAAATCATTCCAAAAAGGTAATCGCCTTCTATGATTTGATCATCATATTCCATCAACATATGAATTGGCTTAATCGTGCCAATCTTCTTCATTGCTTCTAATACGTATGCTTGATGACCAATTAAATTTTTTGTCTGCTGCGGAGTCATATAAGACACATCAGAAAACGCTCCAAATGCAGCTACATAAACAAAATATTGATCTCCAAACTGACCGATATCATATGGGTTTGCTTGTCCTTTCATAATAATTTCAGCAGTTCGTAACATGTTTTTTGGCAGTCCAATACTTGCTCCAAAATCATTTGTTGAACCAGCTGGAATATAACCGATAGGGGGACGTTGCTCCAACTTCATCAGTCCCGATATTGTTTCATTTAATGTACCGTCTCCACCACTGCATACAATTAAATCATAATCTTTTCCCTTTTTCTCTACAATAGTTGTCGCCTCTCCCTTACATTGAGTCGCTTGTATTGTAATTTCATATCCATTTTTATTAAATAAATAAATAATCTCACTTAAACTATTTTTAATTTTTCCCTTACCAGAAAATGGATTGAAGATAAATAACAATTTTTTCAAGAATGATTCCTCCCTTTCTTCTATTCCTCTGTGTTTATCACTCTATGTTATCACAATGCATTCTATT
Source organism: Clostridiales bacterium (assembly GCA_022778745.1). GTDB lineage: Bacteria > Bacillota > Clostridia > Lachnospirales > Lachnospiraceae > Fimimorpha. Next base: position 25,252 of record JALFSR010000002.1, on the reverse strand, counting down.
TTTCCAGATGATTTTTTACTTTTATTTTACAAACTTTTTATCTTGACTTTTTTCCCAAATCCACTCATACTAAAATTATCATAAATACGGAAAGGAAAATTTTAATATGAAAAAGGGAAAGCGAACACTTGCCATTTTTTGTTCTTCTTTTACAGCAATTGCTGCAGCCAGCATTGCTTTTTTAACAAAAAGTCGGCTAAAAGAATCCGTTCCTGTAGCAGGTTACAGTCATAGCCAATTAGTAAAGAAATCAGCTCGTACTATCGTTGAATTTGAACCAGAACTCTTTCAAAATGGAATCATAAAGGCAACATGCAGTGCCATCGTGTATGATATCAGTAATTTACAATTTGCACAAACTTCCTATCTAACATGTGATGCCTATATGAGTGCATTAACAATTACAATACCTTCCAATGTAAATGTTGTACTAGAAAGCCAGTCATTTCTTGGAAACTGCGCTGCATTGACAGGACGTTATATGGATACTGATATTCCTCAACTTTATGTAAAAGCCCGTGCATGTCTCTCCAATATTTCTATTCGATGTGCCGATGATTCTCTGTAAGAGTATAAAATTTTGCTCATACGCATTGCATATTTTTAAGGATATGTTATAATAAATGTACAAACACCTCATATTCATAAATAATTTTATCATTTGTGACTAATCAGAGGTCGTCTGGGGTATTTTGTTTAATCTCCAGTGAAAACTATTACGTGAACGAATCATTTCTATCTTTTATGAAGCGTTCCAGATAATGATGAGGCAAAATTATGAGCAGAAATCTTACTTTATTAACTGATCTTTATGAGTTAACTATGATGCAGGGATATTTTATGCAAGGCAACAATGAACGGGTTGTATTTGATGCCTTTTATCGTAAAAATCCTTGTGATAACGGGTTTGCAGTTTGTGCGGGTTTGGATCAGATCATTCAGTACATTAAAGAGCTTTCTTTTAATTATGATGACATCGAATATTTAAGAAATACTGAATTTTTTACGGAATCTTTTTTAGACTATCTGAGAAGTTATCACTTCACAGGAGATATTTATGCGATTCCAGAAGGCAGTGTTATGTTTCCAAAGGAGCCAATGGTTAAAGTAATTGCTCCAATTATGGAAGCTCAGTTAATTGAAACTGCAGTATTGAATATTATTAATCATCAAAGCTTAATTGCTACAAAAACGGCTCGAATTGTCCATGCAGCACAAAATGATGGTGTTATGGAGTTTGGACTTCGCCGTGCGCAAGGACCAGATGCTGGAATTTATGGTGCGAGAGCAGCTATGATTGCAGGATGTATCGGAACATCAAATGTTCTTGCTGGACAGATGTTTAATGTCCCTGTCAAAGGAACACATGCACATAGCTGGATTATGAGTTTTCCAGATGAACTCTCTGCATTTCGCACGTATGCACAGCTTTATCCATCGGCATGTATTTTACTAGTCGATACGTATGATACTCTTCGTTCCGGTGTTCCTCACGCAATTCAAGTATTTTCTGAGATGCGGGATGCTGGTATTCCGCTCACTTTTTATGGAATCCGTCTTGACAGTGGCGACCTTGCTTATTTATCCAAAGAGGCAAAGAAGATGTTGGATGCTGCTGGATTTACTGATGCAGTTATTTCTGCATCGAGTGATTTGGATGAATATTTAATTAATAGTTTGAAAAATCAAGGAGCTGCGATTAACTCCTGGGGCGTAGGAACAAATTTGATTACTTCCAAAGACTGTCCGGCATTTGGCGGCGTATATAAGCTTGCTGCGATTCAAGATTTGGAAACAAAGCGTTATATTCCAAAAATCAAGCTTTCTGAGAATACAGAAAAAGTAACAAATCCAGGAAATAAAACAATTTATCGTATTTATGACCGTACAAATAATAAAATTATTGCGGATTTAATCTGTCTTGCTGACGAAGAGATAGACTGTTCTCAACCATTAACTCTGTTTGACCCAATTGATACATGGAAACGAACTTATTTGGAGCCAAACTGCTATTGGGTAAAAGAACTTCTTGTTCCAATTTTCATTAACGGTCAATGTGTTTATCAAAGTCCATCCGTAATGGAAATTCAGGCATACTGTAAACAAGAACTTGAGACATTATGGCCAGAAACACGCCGTCTCATCAATCCGCATAAGGTTCATATTGACCTTTCAAATAAACTTTATCAGCTGAAAAACAAGCTGTTAGATGAAATGACAAAAAAGAAAAAATAGGAGGTTCTTAATGAAAGTACAAGAACGTTTTTCTGGAATTTTGGCACATCCGACCAGCTTTCCATCCCGCTATGGAATTGGCGACTTTGGAAAAGGCGCTTATGATTTCGTTGACTTTTTAGTAAACGCAGGTCAAAAACTTTGGCAAGTCCTTCCTCTTGGGCCAACTGGTTATGGAGATTCTCCTTACCAAGCATTTTCTGCATTCGCAGGTCAGCCACTTTTAATCAGCCCTGAATTATTAATTCAAGATAACTTATTGGCTGGACCTGACTTTTTCAAAGTACCTAACTTTAATCCAGATCATGTTGATTACGGTTATGTAATTCCAGTTAAGACAGAATTACTAAAAATTGCTCATCAGCATTTTCTTCTGCATTATAATACTTCCTTAGAAGCAGATTATGAACAATTTTGTAAAGAAGAAGCCAGCTGGCTTGATGACTATGCATTGTTTATGGCTGGAAAAGATGCTCATGGCGGTGCGGCTTGGCTGGAATGGAACGATGACTTACGAGATCCTACTCCAGAAGTAAAGGCAAAGTGGTCCAATCAATTAGCTGATTCAATTTCCTACTACAAATTCATTCAGTTTTTATTTTTCCGTCAATGGAAACAATTACGCGAATATGCTAATTCAAAGGGAATTAAAATTATTGGTGATATTCCAATTTTTGTTTCTATGGACAGTGCCGATGTATGGGCAAACCGTGAATTATTCTTATTAGATGCAAAAGGTTATCCGCTTGTTGTCGCAGGAGTTCCACCAGATTATTTCTCCGCAACTGGACAATTATGGGGAAATCCTTTATATGATTGGGATTACCATAAGAAGACAAACTTTGACTGGTGGATGAAGCGAATTCAAGGTCAGCTTTCATTTGTTGATTTCCTGCGCATTGATCATTTCCGTGGATTTGAAGCATATTTTGCCATTCCATACGGTGAGACAACCGCATTAAACGGATGTTGGTGCAAAGGTCCAGGTGCTGATTTATTCTCTCGCATACAGGAAGTATTCGGCAAACATCTTCCAATTTGGGCAGAAGATCTTGGAATTATTACAGAAGGTGTTGAGAAATTACGTGATGACTTTAACCTTCCAGGTATGAAAGTACTGCAGTTTGCATTTTCTGATCTGGAAGACAATGATTTACTTCCTCACCACTTCACTACATCCAATTGTATTTGCTATACTGGTACACATGATAATCCAACGACTGTTGGCTGGTATTATGAAGATTTAAATCCAGCCCAAAGAGATCGTCTGCGCCGTTATCTCAGCACAGATGGCAACTGCATCCATATGGATATGATTCGCACTGCAATGTCAAGCACTGCAAACTATTGTATTTTCCCAATTCAAGATGCACTTGGCTTTGGTAATGACTGCCGTATGAATACTCCTTCTGTCGCCGCTGGTAACTGGGGATTCCGTTTCCGTCCTACTCATCTGAGCAATGAATTGGAAAAACAATTAAAAGAAATGACTCTTTTATATGGTCGTGGAGAAGTTGTTGAAAAAGAAGAAGAACCTGTTGAGGAGATTCCATCTTTCTCTATGGAACTGCTTGAGTCATTAAAAAATAAAAATAGTCAAGGCTAAAAAGAATACTTCTTCTTGTAAATAACTATAAAAATCGGAGGCAAAGCAATGATTCGTTTCATTTTTGTTGCATTAACTGTCATTTTATATCTTATCATCGGTATTATTGCAGAGATTATTCTCTGGATTATCGGAAAGTTTAATAAACCATGCAAAGACCGCATTTCTCTTGCTATGGTACAAACCATATTTCGCTTTATTCTCTGGATTGCAGGCGTTAAAGTTACTGTAAAAGGAAAAGAAAATATTCCAACTGATACTCCTGTTCTATACGTCGGTAATCACAGAAGCTACTTTGATATTTTAATCGGATATACTAATGTAGTTGGATTAACTGGATTTGTAGCAAAAAAAGAAATGGAAAAAGTTCCTCTTTTGAGTAATTGGATGCGTAAATTATATTGTCTATTTCTTGACCGAGATAATTTAAAAGAAGGAATGAAAACAATTCTTCAGGGAATCGACTATATCAAAAATGGCGTTTCCATATGGATTTTCCCAGAAGGGACACGCAATAAAAATGCCGATGAAACACAACTTCTTCCTTTTAAAGAAGGAAGTTTGAAAATGGCAGATAAAACAGGATGTCCGATCATTCCTGTTGCCATGAGGGGAACGATGAATATTTTTGAAAAACAAATGCCGAAAATACGTCCGCAACATATTTATGTAGAATTTGGAAAACCAATCTATCTCAAGCAATTAAGCAAAGAAGATCGTAAGTTTGCCGGTTCCTACACACAACATATCATTGAACATATGCTAAAGAGTGATTTTTAATGAAATAGAGGGTGCAATATCACTGCGCCCTCTATTAATTAGCATTTTTCTGGTTCTGGATAATCTACTCCAAACGTATCTACTGTTACCTTTTTCATCTTTTGTTCTTCCATTGGACAATCACGATAATCTGTGCGAACTTCTGCAATCTTATTTACAACATCCATGCCTTCTATTACTTTTCCAAATGCAGCATATGCTCCATCTAAATGCGGAGATGTCTTATGCATAATGAAAAATTGACTTCCTGCTGAATTTGGTGCCATCGTACGTGCCATAGAAATAACGCCTGGTGTATGAGATAATTGGTTCGGAAATCCGTTCTGCAAGAATTCTCCTTTGATCGAATAGCCAGGACCACCCATGCCAGTTCCTTGTGGATCACCACCTTGAATCATAAATCCTTCAATAACACGGTGAAAGGTTACGCCATCATAAAATCCTTTCTTTACTAAACTGATAAAATTATTAACTGTATTTGGAGCAACTTCAGGATAAAGCTCAATTTTAATTACTTCTCCATTCATCATCTCCACTGTTACGACTGGATTCTTTTTTTCCATTTTGATCATCCTTTCCTTATGACGTCTTAATCATAATCTCTCAAATACTATTTGAAAATATTCAAAGCCTTCCCTATTTGAGCTGCTTTCTTATATTTTTACATCAAAAACTCATCTATCTTCATACAATTAGAAAATACACAACTTTTTGATTATAGTATTGTAAAATTTACTAAATTTCATATATTTTATAGAATACATAATTTCATATATTTTGTCAATAGACAGAAAGCTTTCTGAAAATACATTCATTTTACTTTCTAATTGCTTTCTCTGACTGAACTGCTGATTCAGCTAAAAACTACCACCAGCACTTCCTGAATCTTCTGATCCACCTGAACTTTCTGAACTACTTGAACCAGAATGATCCGATTCCCTCTCTATTTTACGAGTCACTACAGTTGTATGAGTAAATCGATCCTTTCTGCTTAATATGTTGACCCCTTTTTCTCCAATATAAACATTCCCTGACGGTTTGGCATCATGATTTCTCGTTACAATCAAAATCACTACAATAATGCCAGCAATCACCATTGCAGCAAGAAAGCGAATCAAAATTTCTTTAACAGGATTTGTCTCCTCTCTTTCTACATTATATTCATGCTCATTACCGTATTGAAGATTATTTTCCACATTATTGGAATCGGACTTACTATTTTCATAATCTGTCACATACTTTTCCACACACTCCAAATATTTTTTTGCAGCTCCTACATAGTCGTTTTGTTTTAAGACAACTGCAACTTCATCTGCAATCTCTCTATTTAAGCTGTGGTTCAGTAATCCGCCTGTATAAACAACAGTATATTTTCGCTGTCCCATATCAATCAGCAGCATTACACCACCCTGTTCTTCTCCAAAACCATGTTCTTGGTAAAATTCTTCCCCAAACCGTTCAATATCATCATATTCCTGACCATCTTGTTCTGTATCTAATGTTATAATAACAATTTGTGCATTTAATTTACTAGAAAGCTCTCTTGCCTGATCTTCTAATTCCGTCTGTTTATCACCAAATATATCTGCTTCATCAACAAGATATGTCTCTTTTCCTGAATAACCACAGAGGAATAATGATACACAAATAAGCATTACTATTGTTCTTAATAAACGTTTCATCCGATTATCCCTCCTAACAATAAAATAAGAAGAAAAATAGTTGCTGTTAAGCAAATAAATATTGCCGCCACCTTCACTGTACTAATCGGTAATTTTCCAATTAAACGTCCAGTCTGACCATTCAATGTAATCATACAATCTTTATTTTTATATTGATAATTTAAAATCCATACCGGAAGCATCGCATATTCTGCACGCTCTTTCTGTGCATCGGAAGAACTATGTACTGAACCCACTTCATCATATCCATGAATCGTCGCTCGCGTTTCTTCATAAGCAAACTGTTTTGCCCGTACTTCTGCCTCTGGCTCAAGCTCTTTTTCCGTTTGATTATACTTTTCTGCCTGAAATCCAGACAAATATGGCATTTGAAACTGTTTCATTCCTTTATAATCAAATGGCTCTAGTCTCTCCATTTTATCTTTTGACATCTTACTAGAAGCATTCACGGGTATTTGATTATAATCAATCTCTACATCACGATAAATATCATAATGATCTGTATAAATATATTCGGTATCACCATGAATCTCTGTTCTTATATTTTTTCCTTCCGCACTCATTTTTGTCCTAACTTGATAATCATATAACCAATATGGGACATACATTCCTGTTATTTTATCAAGTTGTATCTGAGATGAAAAACTTCTTGGTGTAAAGATTCCTTTTTTTGTCCATTGACGAAACAATTCCACCGCATGTTCTTTATCTATTTGAAATGGAATAACATATTTGGGCTCATAATATCCACTCAGCCGATCTTCCATCATAGATGGACTTCCACAGAAACTGCAAAATGTGGCAGCAGTATGAGCGTCCGTTACAATCTCCGCCCCACAATTTGGACAATGATATGCTTTTACTCCTTCCATCTGCTGCCTCTGAATATTTTGTGTTTCTGAACTTTGTCTCTTTGATGCTTCTGACTCCTCTTTTGCTTGTTCTACTGGAACTTTTGTACCACAATATTCACATACCATACAATTCGTACCTTCATCATATACCATGGAAGCACCGCATCCTGGACACTTATAATTTTTAACCATAGATACTCCTCTCTTGCCAATCATTGTCAGCAATATTTTTCACGAATCTTTCTTTTATTTTATCAAATATTCAAAAAACTGTCTAGCATAATCTTATTCCTACTTATACTTTTATACAAATATTCCAGTTTACCTCATGCCTTCACATAAATAAATTGCCGAACAGTAACTGAATAAACAATTACTGTCCGGCAACTATTTCTTATCTCTTTTTTGGTACTGTAGCTTCTTTTTTTAACATTTGTTCCCTAAGACGATAAAGGCGTTCTTTAAATCTCTCTTGTACTTCTTTTTGATATTTTCTGCTTACAGGAACTCTAATATGTCCCGCAAAATAAACACAGTTTTTTTCTACTTCCTTTACTTTGGGAAATTGAACAATAAATCCCTGATGTACATATATGAATTTGTTGTTATCAAGTTTTTCATATAACTGAGACAAAGTTTCATAACAGGAATAATCTCCATCTTCTGTATGAATTACGCTTTGATTTCGGCGTTTTTCAATATAAAGAATTTTGGAAATTTCCACGTTTACTTTGTCATAATCCACAATAATCGGTAAATACCGATTTGCTGACTTTTGATAATCCAGTACATAATCAACTTGGATAATTGCTTTTGCCATTACTCTGCGAACTCCTTCCAATCGTACTGGTTTTACAAGATAATCAATCGCATCTACCTGATATGCATCTAATGCATATTTTTCATAATTCGTTATGAAAATAATAATTACATCTGGATTTTTCTCTCTTATCTTCTTTGCTGTCTGCACCCCATTCATTCCGTCTGGAACATCAACATCCAATAGAAAGATATCATAAGGGCATTTTCCATTTGGAAAGCTATTTAATAAATCTTCTCCATGATGAAATACTCGAACTCCTAATTGGTTTTTGCTTTCTTTCTGATATGCGGCTAAGAGCTTTTTCAAATGCTCACAAAAGTTCGGTTCATCATCACAAATACCTATTTTATAAGTATACATCATATCTTGATGTATTTTGATTTGTATTCATTATGCAACCTCATAGCGGTTTAATACACATTCAAAATTATCATCTTGTCCTTGATATTTTACAGTCAGGCAGTGGCTTAAGTCCAAACTAAAAACGCCCATAATAGACTTTGCATCTACAGTGATGCGTCCATAACAGACATCAATATCAAAATCGCATCTACTAGCGGCATTTACAAATTCTCCTACAGACTCTTGAGATAAACGAATATTTTTCTGATACATCATAATTAACACTCCTCTTTTTTGATGAATGCTCTGGAATTTCCATCGCATTGGTCAATGGATACTTCAGTGCCACCTGGCTAACTGATAATTTAGATATATCATAGAGAAAGTATTTTGTCAAATTCACTTTATCACTGTAAATCATTAAAATATATAGGTATAATATACAAATATTGTTATCGTTTTCAAAATCTTTTTATTGGATACTTCCATTTTTAGAATTCTTTAGTTGACTAAAGTCGGACGTAACCGATGTAATTTTTATCTCACTCTTTTTTAATTCAAGTGATTTTTCACAAAATTTTGATTGAATTTTATGAATGCTTTTGATTGGATTCGTATTATTTTTGAAATTTTTCGTTCACCGCTTTTCAAAATCTTTCAAAAATACTGCCTATTATATGACCAGACAAAACAAAAAATTTCACTGATTCCCATACAGTGAAAAAACGAGCGACTTTGTCAACGTATTCTTTCACTGCTATCTACGAGAACGAAAGTCGCCCTTATTGTTATTATTATTTTATTAACAGACTCTTTCCAGTCATTTCTACTGGCTGCTTCAGACCCATCAGTTCAATTAATGTAGGTGCAATATCTGCCAGACATCCACCATCTCTTAACTTATAGGAAGGATCTGCGTTGACAAGTAAAAATGGAACTGGGTTTGTTGTATGAGCAGTAAATGGAGCTTTTGTCTCCTCATCAATTAACTGTTCTGCATTACCGTGGTCTGCACAGATAAACATCTGTCCATCCACTTCCTTAATTGCAGCAACCGCCTTTCCTACACACTCATCCACTGCTTCAATTGCTTTGATTGCAGCAGCTTCTACGCCAGTATGTCCTACCATATCTGCATTTGCAAAATTGATAATAATAACATCATATTCCTGAGATTTGATTGCTTCTACTAATTTATCAGCAACAGTGTATGCACTCATCTCTGGCTGTAAGTCATATGTTGCAACCTTTGGAGAATTTACAAGAATTCTTGTCTCGCCTTCGTTTGGCTGTTCTACACCGCCATTGAAGAAGAACGTTACATGTGCATACTTTTCTGTCTCTGCAATACGAGCTTGCTTTAAGCCATTAGCTGCTAAAAATTCACCAAATGTATTTGTAATCTCTACTTTATGGAATGCAACTAATTTATTTGGAATTGTTGCATCATAGTCAGTAAAACATACATATGTTACATCTGGCTTAGAACCTCTGTCAAAACCAGTGAATTCATCATCACAAAATACATGTGTCATTTCTCTTGCACGATCTGGACGGAAATTGAAGAAGATAATAGAATCTTTATCCTGAATTGGTCCAACTGCCTTTCCATCTTCTCCTACTACTACAGTAGGAACAACGAATTCATCTGTCTTTCCTTCATCATAGGAATTCTGAATTCCACATGCGCCACATGCAGCAGTCTTTCCTTCGCCATAACGAAGTGCACGATATGCTAATTCTACTCTATCCCAACGATTGTCTCTATCCATTGCATAGTAACGACCCATAACGGAAGCTACCATTCCAACTCCAATTTCTTTGCACTTAGCCATCAACTGTTCTACATAGCCCTTGCCAGAAGCAGGAGGTGTATCACGACCGTCTAAGAAGCAATGAATAAATACTTTTTCTAATCCAGCTCTCTTTGCTAATTCTAACAATGCATAAATATGCGTATTATGGCTATGAACACCACCATCGGATACAAGACCATATAAGTGCAGTGCAGAATTATTTGCCTTACAATTATCAATTGCTGCCTGGAATGCTTCGTTTTTAAAGAAGTCTCCATCCTGAATTTCCTTTGTAATTCTTGTAAGTTCCTGATATACAATTCTCCCTGCGCCCATGTTCAAATGACCAACTTCTGAATTACCCATCTGTCCTTCTGGAAGACCAACTGCCATGCCACTTGCATTTCCTTTTACAAATGGATATTCTGCTTTTAACTGATCCATTACTGGTGTCTTTGCTTCTGCAATTGCATTTCCTTCTATTTTGTCATTTAATCCATAACCATCTAAGATCATTAAAACTGTAGGTTTCTTACTCATAATCGTTCCTCCAAATATCTGTAATATTTACAGTTACATTCCCCATCAATTAATCTCCGGGGATTCTTGCTCTCGCAAGATGTTTTGAGCTTGATAATTTTTCCGATTAAGAAAGACTGCTGCTCCATTTTAGAAACACAATGATGCAACAGTCTCTCCATCGGTCAATTATTTGTTATAATTTACAATCTTTCCAAAATCTGGCTTTAAAGAAGCACCACCAACTAATCCACCATCGATATCTGCCTGAGCAAATAATTCTGGTGCACTTGCTGCACTGACACTTCCACCGTACTGAATACGAATAGCTGCTGCTGTTGCATCATCGTAAACTTCTGCGATGCAAGCACGAATTGCAGCACAAACTTCCTGTGCCTGTTCTGTTGTAGCAACTTTTCCAGTTCCGATTGCCCAAATTGGCTCATAAGCAATTACTGCTGCTGCAGCCTGCTCTGCTGTTACATTCTGGAATGCAATCTTAATCTGCTGACGAATCCAGTCAATTGTAATGCCCTGTTCTCTCTGTGTTAAAGATTCTCCACAGCAGATAATTGGAGTAATACCATATTCAAAAGCTTTTAATACTTTCTTATTTACTGTTTCATCTGTTTCTGCAAAATACTCTCTTCTCTCAGAATGTCCGATAATTACATACTTAACGCCTGCATCAACTAACATTTCTGGAGAAATCTCGCCTGTATATGCACCCTTATCTTCAAAATACATATTTTCAGCACCGATCTGAATATTTGTACCCTTTGCTGCTTCCATTGCTGGAATAATATCAATTGCTGGAACACAGAAAACAACATCTACTTCATCATTTACTACTAATGGCTTTAATTCATTTACTAAAGCAACAGCCTTAGAAGGTGTCATATTCATCTTCCAGTTACCTGCAATAATTTTCTTACGCATAATGATACCTCTTTTAATTATTAATTTATAAATGGATTTCGTTCACTAAATATCTCTCTGCGCCTCTGCGCTTCGTTCATTCAGTGATTATTTATCGTTAGCAGCTACTACGCCTGGAAGTTCTTTTCCTTCAAGGAATTCCATAGAAGCACCGCCACCTGTAGAGATATGGCTCATCTTATCGCCAAAACCTAAAATATTAACAGCTGCTGCGGAGTCACCACCACCGATGATTGTTGTTCCATCGATTTCAGCTAAAGCCTTAGCTACTGCAATTGTACCCTGTGCGAAGTTTGGCATTTCAAATACGCCCATTGGTCCATTCCAAACAACAGTCTTTGCATCCTTAACAGCGTCTGCAAATAATTCTCTTGTCTTTGGTCCAATATCAAGACCCATTTCATCAGCCTGAATATCTCCTCTTTCTGCAATACGACTTGAAGCGTCGTTTTTAAATTCTTTTGCTACTACAGTATCTACTGGGATTAAGAACTTAACACCCTTTTCTTCTGCCTTTGCTTCCATTTCCTTAGCGTAATCTAAGTAATCATCTTCTACTAAAGAAGTACCGATTTCTTCGCCATTTGCCTTCATAAATGTATAAGCCATACCACCGCCAATGATTAATGTATCAACCTTGTCTAATAAGTTATTGATAACAGAAATCTTAGAGGAAACTTTTGATCCACCTAAAATAGCAACTAATGGACGAACTGGATTATTAACAGCATTTCCTAAGTAATCAATTTCTTTCTGCATTAAGTAACCAACAACAGCTGTGTCCACATACTTTGTAACACCTACGTTAGAGCAGTGTGCACGATGAGCAGTACCAAATGCATCATTTACAAATACATCACATAAAGAAGCTAATTCTTCACTAAATGTATCTACATTCTTTGTTTCTTCTTTACGATAACGTGTGTTTTCTAATAAAACAACATCACCATCGTTCATAGCAGCTACAGCAGCTTTAGCGTTTTCGCCAACAACTTCTGGATCTGCAGCAAACTTTACTTCCTGTCCTAATAATTCAGACAGACGTACAGCAACTGGAGCAAGGGATAATTCTGGCTTTGGTTCTCCCTTTGGCTTTCCTAAATGAGAGCAAAGAATTACCTTTCCTCCGTCAGCAATTAATTTCTTAATTGTTGGAAGAGCAGCAACTAAACGATTTTCGTCAGTAATCTTTCCATCTTGTAATGGAACGTTGAAATCACAACGAACTAAGACTCTTTTACCTTTTACATTAATATCATCAACAGATTTTTTGTTAAGCATAACGAAACATGCTCCTTTCAAATAAATTGAGGGTCCGGTCCAAATAGACCGGACCCCATGTAGGTCTTTTGATATCGTTCGATATCATGTTTTAAATAATATGAGTTTTCCATTCGCAAATGCAAATGGGCTTTGCAAAATTTTTAAGAAAATTAAGCTAATTCAGCGAAGTACTTAATTGTACGAACCATCTGGCTTGTGTAGGAGTTTTCATTGTCATACCAAGAAACTACCTGTACCTGATATAAGTCTTCGTCAATCTTTGTAACCATTGTCTGAGTTGCATCGAATAAAGAACCGTATGTGATACCAACGATATCAGAAGATACTAATTCTTCTTCTGTGTAACCGAAGGAAGCGGAAGAAGCTGCCTTCATAGCTGCATTGATACCTTCCTTAGTAACGTCTGCACCCTTAACAACTGCAACTAAGATAGTTGTGGAACCTGTTGGAACTGGAACTCTCTGTGCGGAACCGATTAACTTACCATTTAATTCTGGAATAACTAAACCGATAGCCTTTGCAGCACCTGTAGAGTTAGGTACGATATTAACAGCAGCAGCACGAGCTCTTCTTAAATCACCTTTTCTGTGTGGTCCATCAAGTACCATCTGGTCACCTGTGAAAGCGTGAACAGTTGTCATAATACCACTCTGAATTGGAGCGTAATCGTTTAATGCCTTAGCCATAGGAGCTAAGCAGTTTGTTGTACAAGAAGCTGCAGAAATAATTGTATCTTCTGCTGTTAATGTATTTTCATTTACGCTGTAAACGATTGTCTTCAGATCGTTTCCAGCTGGAGCAGAAATAACAACCTTCTTAGCACCAGCATCAATATGAGCCTGGCTCTTAGCCTTAGAAGTATAGAATCCTGTACATTCCAGAACTACGTCAACACCAATTTCTCCCCATGGAAGTTCAGCAGCGTTAGCCTTTGCATAAATTGTAATTTTCTTTCCGTCTACCATGATGTAGTCTTCGCCAGCTTCTACCTTGTCTGCTAAAGCATATCTTCCCTGTGCGGAATCATATTTTAATAAGTGAGCTAACATTTTAGGACTTGTTAAGTCGTTGATTGCTACTACCTCATATCCTTCTGCACCAAACATCTGTCTGAATGCAAGACGTCCAATACGTCCAAAACCATTAATTGCAACTTTTACTGCCATGATTTCATTCCTCCTAAAGAAATTTAATTGTTTATATAAACTGCTTATAACAGTTTAAATCAGATTAATTATAAAATAACAGTCTGTCCATAAGATTGTTAAATAATAATCACTACGTTATTTATTCTACTCTGTTTATCCAAAAAACGCAAGCGTTTTCTTTAATATTTATTCATTTTTTACATTTCTTCATATTAAACAAAAAAACACTAAAATATATTAACAATTTGCACAATTATTTTCTATGCTTTGCAAAAATATTACATTTTACATCTCATCTTTTACATATCCTGCAATATTTGTTGCATGATCAGAAATTCTCTCCAAATTACCGAGAATATCTAAGAATATGACACCCGAAGATGGATCGCATTTTCCTGCTGAAAGTCTTTGAATATGCTTTGCGCGAAGTTCTTCTTCTAATGCATCGACATCATCTTCTAAATTAATTACTTTTCGCAATGCATCTTTGCTGCTTTTCTCACGACATTGAATCGAGTATCGGAATGCCCTAGCTGCTGTATTACCAATATTTTGAATATCATCCATACCTGTTCCAGAGAACGTCACTTGATTTTTAATCATATACTCCACCTGCTCTGCAATATTCTCGGTATGATCTCCGACACGTTCAATATCGTTTACTGTATAAAATAAATTACTTACGACAAGATGCTGATGATCCGTCAAGGAAAGATTATTTATTTTCACAAGATATTCTGTCAACATCTTCTCTAAATTATTAATTGTTTTTTCTGTTTTATAAATTTGCTGTACCTTTTCTATGTCAGAAGTACGAATTGCATCCAATGCCAGTTTTGTATTCTGCAATGTAACTTCTCCCATATGTACAACCTCTCTTGAAACTGCCTCCACTGCAAATGCAGGAGACTCTAAAATTCTCTTGTCCAAATGACGAAGAACCGTTGTTTCTTCCTGTTGCGCTTTATCTGTTTCTGCCCTATCTGCCTCTTCTTTTCCTTCTGGTATTACAATACCAGAAATCTTAACAAGAACTTTTGCGAATGGGAATAAAAGGATTGTACAGACAATATTGAATACTGTATGGAAAACAGAAATTCCAACACTGCTGATACCTGTAACCGCAATAGAATGATTAAATGTAAATATAAGATACAAAATAGTTCCAAATAAAATTGTCCCAACAACATTAAATGTCAAATGCATTACTGCTGTACGCTTTGCATTACGAGTTGTTCCCATACTTGATAATAATGCTGTAACACAAGAACCAATGTTAGAACCTAAACTAATATAAACTGCCGATGCAGTCGTTACGACACCCCCAGTAGAGGCAAGCATCTGCAAAATTCCCACAGCTGCGGAAGAACTTTGCATAATTGCTGTGACGATCGCGCCAATCGCAATACCAAGAATTGGATTAGAGGAAAATAAGCTAAATGCTGTCGTAAAAATAGGAAGATCGGTATATTCTCCAGCACCATTCTTCATAAAATCAAGTCCCAGGAATAAAAGACCAAGACCAATTAAAATATTTCCAATATCTTTTTTTTCATTTTTCTTCGAAAACATAATTAAAAATGCACCGATGCACACGATAAATGGCGCATATAAAGTCGGAGACATTGCCTTAAAAGCTCCTCCCAAAGATTCCATTGATACGATCCATGCAGTGATACAAGTACCGATATTTGCTCCCATAATAACGCCCACTGCCTGTGTCAATGACATCAATCCTGCATTTACAAAACCTACAACCATAACGGTCGTTGCTCCACTGCTTTGAATAATTGCTGTAATCAATGCTCCAACCAGCACTGCTGTCAAACGATTATTCGTCAGAATTCCTAACAAGTTCCTCATTTTTTCTCCTGCAGAGCGTTGGATACCATCAGACATGACATGCATGCCATATAAGAACATTCCAAGCCCTCCACAGAACGTAAACAAATTTGATACGTCTGTTATCGACATTTCTTTTTTCCCTCCCAAAATATGGTATTTGATTAACATTTATCCTTGTTGTAAAGTTTGTAAATTTTTTATAAAATCTACGTATAAAACAAGTTAATTTTATTGTACTTGAAAACGTTTTTATTGTAAAGATAAAGCTTCTATTTTTTATATTTTCTCTGTTTTTCACTATTTATACTATGGACATTTTATCATTCTTTCGCTATGATAGGCAGAGAAACTGATATTTATAACGGGCAACTGTGAAAGGAGTTATTATGATTATTGCTGATTGTCATACGCATACTGCGTTTTCTTCTGATTCTGATACAAAGCCAGAAAAACAAGTTCAATCTGCCCTGGCAAAAGGTCTTTCTTATATTTGCTTCACTGACCACGAAGATATGGATTATTGCTCTCCAAACGAGTTTCAATTAGATCTTCCTTCTTATACTGCTTATATGGAACAGCTTCGTGCATCTTATACAAATCAAATTTCCATCGGCATTGGGGTTGAAATTGGTCTTCAGCCACATCTTACTGACAAACTTCCTCTATTTGCAGCTGCTTATCCATTTGATTTTATTATTGGTTCTTCTCATATGGTACAACATATGGATCCATATTATTCACAGTTTTGGGAAGGACGCAGCGAAAAACAGAGCATTTTTTCTTATTATGAAGATACATTAAAAAATATTGAACGATTTGACTGCTTTGATGTATATGGTCATATCGACTATATTATCCGCTACCACCCAGACAAAACAAAACCCTACCATTATATTGACTATGCCGATATTTTAGATGAAATTTTAAAAACATTAATTCAAAAAGGAAAAGGCATTGAATGCAATACTGCTGGATTTAAATATGGTCTTTCTGAGCCAAATCCAGAACGCGCTCTCTTGACCCGCTATCGTGAACTCGGCGGAGAAATTATTACAATCGGTTCCGATGCCCACAAACCAGAACATATTGCTTATGATTTTGCTAAAATTCCAGACTTATTATCCGAATGTGGTTTTCGCTATTATACTGTGTTCCAACAAAGAAAACCAAACTTTATTGCTCTCTAATAAAATTTTTGCTGTTCACAATCTGTTCATATCAAATTCAAAAAACAGTTACAAGAAGAACATGATTTTTTCATGTTCTTTTTTTATACTATCCTTACAATGATATGAAGAACAAATATATTTTTCTTCGTATTATTTCATTATTGATTATTACTCTTATTTGTTTTTCAATATATTTTTTCATATGTATGATGGCTGGTGCACTTGACATTAGCTCTCCTCCCTTTCTTTAAACAAACACAAAATGGGATGTCGAAACCGACATCCCATTTTTGTTTATTCAGTAAAGCAGACATTTAAAATTCGCTTCACTATACTCAATCTTTTGGCATAACAATCTTTGGCATCTTTGGAGGCTGTTTTTTGTTTGACTTACTTTTTTTAATTTTTCCAGAAAGGAAATCTCTCAAATCATCACCTAACTCTTTCGACAATACCGTTGACGTATAGAATCCAAGAACTCCTGTTACAAGGGCAAGCATTGCCTCTATAATAAGAGAAGACTGTATCATTCCTGTTGTATAAGCTACAATCGGAATATGATATAATAGTAAACCAATAAATGTTAATAAAATATTTTGTTTTCCTATTTTATGGCTTAATGTTCCATAAATCAAAATACAACTACATACTCTTATGAAAAATTGAAACACACAATTAATTCCATCCAACATAAAATCGGCTGGACTTGCCTCTAATACACTTTTATATGCCTGAACTGCCATAGTCGCATCTGCTTCTGAAATTTGAGCAAAAATTGTTTCTAATCCTTGCGTATTAATAGAAATACAGTTAATAAACACCGCCAATGCCTGTGCAACTGTCTCTGTCAAAATAATAATACAAGAATATCCAAATAAAAACATAAGACAATCATTGAATGTTAAGCTCTTTCTTCTCATCCACATCAATCCAAAGAAAATCGCTAGAAATTCTATTATAAATGCAAAAGCAACTTGAATCATTTGACCCAAATTTGTATTCAAATATACCTGCATCGCTGGAATCATAAAGACTAACGTCAATACTACACTCAGTACGATTTTATTCATAAGAATATACGTTAATCCCCCAACTAATATTCCCTTTAGCTCCAATGCTCCGTATTTTCTCAAATACACAAAAAATATAAGCGGAACCGCAACAATAAGTAAAAGATTTAGCCCTGCACAAATCAACGATGGAATTGACATTTTCTGCGTTAAATCAAGTCCCTCTGGAATGACTAATGCAAGTGCACTTTGTAATTGAAAACTCATTCTTTTTTCCTCCATGAGTATAAATATTTTCTTTATATTATACATTAATATAGCTTTTAATACAAGTGTAACGTGAATACGGAACAAACAATAAAAAAGATTAAACAAAAAATAGTCTTCTTACTTAATTTTCTGCAATTTCACCGATCGTATGACGTTTGAGTTCTTCGTTCAATGTATTTTGAATCTCCCATAATTCTTGATGAATGGAACAATACTTTTTCTTTTTTCTTCTTGAGCATTCATAGCCAAATTTCATACAAGCCGAAATCTCTGCATGATCTCCAACAATCTGTAATAAATCATAAAGAGTGATTTGATTCAAGTCACAGCAAAGTCTGCACCCACCTTTATTTCCTCGAATAATTTCTACTATCTTGCCTTGCTCAAGCTTTTTTAAAATCTTATAGGCAAATTGTTGCGGTACTAATTCTTGTTTACATACTTCACTCACTGTCATATAACGATTAGACGATAAAGCCAAAACAATACGCAATGCATAATCAGTCTCTCTTGTAATCAGCATGTTCCCACTTCCTACTTTCGTATTTTATTTGTATTATATCAAAGTAGATATTTTTTGTCAAGTTTTGTTTTGATCTTTTTCACAAAAATTCAGAAAAATCATTTCATATATTTAGTATTTTTCACATAAAGTATTTCTTATTTTTTATTTTGTTTTAATATACAAAAAAACATTTTATATATACAAAAAAACAGTACAACGTATTATCCATATCTGCATTCCGTTTACTTGATCCCATTTTAGTATAGTAAAATCGTTTTTTTATTCGTTGACATTTTTTATTAAGTATGATATTGTTATCGTAGCGGATTATTGTCGCAATAATTTTTTTATTTATTTTGGAGGTAATAACATGAACAAAGGTACTGTTAAGTGGTTTAACAACCAAAAAGGTTACGGTTTCATCTCTAGCGAATCTGGAAAAGAAGTATTTGTTCACTATTCTGGATTAAACATGGAAGGATTCAAATCCTTAGAAGAAGGCGAATCTGTTGAATTCGATATTATCGAAGGAGCTAAAGGACCTCAGGCTGTCAATGTAACCAAACTTTAATTTCATCCAACCACGTACCTTTTTTTCCTAAAATAAATATGTTCTATCTTTTATTTAAGAATAAAGTATTGGTTTCACATGAGATTATATAAAAGGATGCCACGTTGTTTCCTGCAATGTGGCATCCTCTGGTTTTTTATTACTATTGTTCGTTGTTTTTACTTTGTTTTTTTATTCAGCATTTCCTGTAATTCTTCTGGTGAGAATACATAATTTTTATTACAAAACTGGCAATTCACTTCAATTGGCTTATTATCATCGATCATTTCTTGAATGTCAGCTGGATCAATGCTTGCAATGGCTGCTTCTACACGTTGTTTGCTGCAATTACATTGAAACTGCACTGGGATTTTGTCCATAATCTCAAGTTCCATATCTCCAAGTAATTCTTCTAAGATATCTTCTGGACTCATTCCTTGATCCAATAGTGCTGTAATTGATGTAATCTTTCCGATTCGTTGTTCCAGTTTACTAATTACTTCTTCAGAAGCATCTGGCATTAACTGTAAAATGAATCCCCCTGCCTGACGCACTGTATTGTCTTTATTCATCAAAACGCCAAGCGCAACCGAAGATGGTGTTTGTTCGGATGTTGCATAATAATACGTAAGATCTTCTGCGATCTCACTTGTCACTAAAATCGTTTGTCCTACATATGGTTCTTTTAATCCAATATCTTTAATGACACTTAACACACCAATTCCAATCGCATTTGCGACATCTAATTTTCCTTTTGCATTTGGAGGAAGTATGACATCTGGATGATTGACATAGCCTTTTACATGTCCTGCATAATCCGCAGTTACTGTAATTGCTTCAATTGGACCGTCTCCCTGAATCTTTAATGTCAGTAAATCATTTTCACTCTTCATCATGGAACCCATCATTACACCTGCTGTCAACAAACGACCTAATGCAGCTGTTGCAACTGGACTTGTATTATGAGATGCACGCGCATATTCCACCAAGTCTCTTGTTGTAACTGCAAATGCTCGAATCTGATGATTTCCTGCCGTTGCACGCACCATATAATCTGCCATAATAATCCCTCTTTTCTATTATTTTCCTGATTCTCTTGCGATAATATAAATCCGCTCGCTATCTTTTCTTGGAGGTTCATACGTACATGCATCATATACCGTCACAAATTCCATCCCTGCATTAGATAATGCCTCTTGAACTTCGCTGACCTCATATGCCCTCTGATAGTGAGTTTCTTCTGATTTGCGATATAAATTTCCCTGCTCTCTTGTAAAGATCGTCAATGCATACTCATTAATTCGCTCTTCCTCGTAATAATAATTTTCCCATATAAAACTGCTGTCTTCCTGATTCTCACCAAAAATCTGATCACCCGTATCATTTCGGTAATAATAATCTGTCTTTAAATCAAAAATAAAAATTCCATGTGGGTCTAGATAATTATTTACCAATCGGAATACTTGCTCTAAATCTTCAAGCTCAAGCAGATAATTCATCGAATCACATAGACTCACTACTGCCCGAACTGTACCATAAAGCTCAAACTCTCTCATATCTTGTAATAAATATAAGATTCCTTGTGGATTTGTCCGCTCTTTTTCCATGGCAACTTCTAACATTTCCTCCGAACAGTCCACACCAATCATATCATAACCATTTGATGCCAGACGCTTCGTTAAAGTTCCTGTACCACAGCCAAGTTCTAATACAAGTCCATCTGCAATTCCATATTGATTCAGTAATTCCGTTACATACGTACACCATTGTTCATATGGAATATTTTGCATAAATAAATCATATACCTCTGCAAATTTACTGTATGCTTCCATTCTTTCTCCTTTCATGAGCCGAAAGCTCTATCACCCTGTATATGTTACCAAGAAATTGTTATAATTG
This sequence comes from Clostridiales bacterium, assembly GCA_022778745.1. Classification (GTDB taxonomy): domain Bacteria; phylum Bacillota; class Clostridia; order Lachnospirales; family Lachnospiraceae; genus Fimimorpha. The sequence goes on along the minus strand of JALFSR010000002.1, from coordinate 3,996 downwards.
CAAGCTTGATATTTGTCCATTGTTTTAATATAATGATACCAGGGTCAAAAGGTCATGCGTTTCATGCTTGCATGAAAAAGATGAAAAAGCATGATTTTGGAACCCGCAAAACATGAGAAAGTAGCCCGATTAGGGTGAATTTCGAATGTTTCTAGGATTGCGAGAACACATAGTGCGGAGCAATCCGTAGGTATCATGGGGTCAAACTATCTTTTGATCCCAACATCATATAATGATGTTAAGACAAAATAAAATACAATACGCAGTTCACAGATTCTCAGACAACGACAGATGGAAATACAACCATTTCCACTTTATTATGAAGTGAGTGCACTGCAAGTTTTTTCGTTACTATTTGAGCTGCCTTACCGGCAGCATGGAGGAGTTTTATGGGAACAATAACTACTAATAATATCGCACAATATATCCGTAACAGTCAGCGCAAACAAATTATTTATCCTATTTGTCTGCTTTTATTAACGATTATTATAACCGTACAGCAGCCAATCTTTGAATATATGCATTTACAGACGGCAGCTTCATCTGAACCCCTTTATGCATCGGTTTCGCATGACCATCCTTATGTACAGACTTCACACGTCAATTTGCATTATACAGGCTACGATTATTGGCTGAACGGGGAGCTAACTGGACATTATTATTACCAATTGGAAGACGCTTACTGCAGATTTTATATTCTTCCTGCTGTATCAGGACTCCCTGCCGAGGCACAGTTAAATGATCTTACTGTAACAGGACGTGCTGTTTTATTTACAGAAACTACCGATGAAATTTTATCGGTCATGGCAGAACAATTACACTGGAATAAAGACGGATTATTAGAAATCACGGATCCTTATATCATTAATACACTCGTCTATCTTCCTTTCATAGAACGGATTTTATTTGCAGCACTTATCATTTGCTTTTTCATCAGTATCTTTTCTATCGTGCGAATGTTGCTTTATATTATCAATCCATTAGAGTCTCCTGCCTGCCGCCATTTAAAAAAATATGGAAAGTTATCTAAAATCATAAAAGAAGTAGAGCAGGAGCTGACGGATAGCTGTATTATCCACACAAATAATATGGCATTGACTCCAAATTACTTAATTGAATTTTCAGAAGATGTCAGTGCAATCGTTCCTCTTTCTTCTGTACTATGGACTTACAAACACAGTCAGCTGCATCGTACATGGAAATTTAAGAAAAAAATGCGCTATTCTCTCCATGTCGTTACAAATAAAGGAGATAATTACACATTTAAAAATAAAAAAATTTCTGATGTAGAGCAGATTTTGACAGAACTTACAAACCGTTATCCAAAATTTTTCTATGGGTATTCAGAAGAACATCAAGAGCTTGTTGATCATATTATAAAAGAGATAAAAGCAGAGCAAAAAGAATTACGGAAAAAAAATAGAAAAAAAGCTTCCTAATCGTGAATACTTATTTATAAAATGCACATAATACAAATAGTTCTTCAAAAGCAGATTTGAAGAACCGTCAATTGGACTCCCCCTCCAAGCGACAAAAGTATTTTTCAGATACAAATGATGAGAATACTTATCCTCCCCTTTTTTTACGCCCCCTAGCAACGTCTATGCAGGGGGGCGTAATTTTTTTGCACTAGTCAACATATTTTGGACACGATTTTAAAAAAATTGTCACTCAAATCGTACGACTATACAAGTCGTACGATATCTTTGACATCGCTCCAAGAATTGCTGGACATTTGATGCCGACGGTATGAACTCATGAACAGATCAACTTGGTCATCTGTCGTATTCCTATTGTAGCGATTCTTTCCGGCTGGATGTCAAAGGCAGACCGCCTATGGCGGTGTCTGTTTTTGCCTCCTGATCCGAATCTATGAACAGATCAAGTTACGTATAATTCACGATATTGTTTGGGCGTCAGGTAATTCAATGCATATACTGGACGCTCTCCATTAAAAAATTGAATATATTCATCGATTTCTGTTTCAACAGGCCTACCACCTGTGACATGGAAATCCATGAATAATTCTGTTTTAATCCATCCGTTAATAGATTCCATCGCACCATTATCGGTAGATGTTCCGGCTCGTGACATAGATCTTGTAACATACATCGGAAGAAGATCATTATAGGCTTTTGAAGCATACACGGATCCTTGATCAGAATGAAGGATCATCTGATATTCCGAATGCTGTTTCTTTAGTTCAAGAAGATCTTCCAATCCACTTATATATGTCATACGGTCTCCTCGTTTGGACGAAAGTGAATGGCTGACAATCTCATTGTTCCAGAGATCCATATATAATGTAAGCTCATAATAAATGCCTTTTACGTAGAAAGATGTCATATTACTCACAATGCACTGAAGCGGACCATCAATCTGTAGTTCTGACATAAGAAGATTCGGAAAGATCTTTCCGGGAACACCAGGCTTTTTGTATTTATAGTGCTTAGCCTTACTTTTCATACCGGCAGCTTTACAACACTTGTGTGCGTATGGATCAGACAGGATAACTCCTTTGTCCAAACAAATTTTTGCGTTTAACCAGTTGTATTCATGTGATGGATATTTCAAATGATACTCTTGAAAAAGCGGAATATTATTAATAAGAGCTCTGGTTCTGGGAGATAGATTTCCAAGCGTTTTCTTCCAATAATAAAAGCTGCTTCGATTGATGTTCATTGTTTCACAGAGCAACTTCACGGGGAACTCTCCTGATAATTCGAGAATTACCTGGTATTCTTGTTGCTGTATTGAATAATCGAACCATCCCCCTTCACTTCGTAACCTTTTTTTAACCGTGATTCATTAATACGTGCTTTAATCAGAGCGTGAATTAGTTCTTCTTTTGTCATATCCTCATAGGATTCAAGGTTTTATGGTTCAGGCGAAGCGGAATGCTTTGTTACCGACAAATGATCTTTATTACTTTGATGCCTTGGCGGTAACGGATTAATATCTCGATACATTCTCATATATGACCGAGCAGTTTGTTCGCCGATATCGTATTGTTCTGCGGCTTGATAGCGCGTGATTTCGCCGTTATAAATTCTGCGGCCGATGTCCAATCGTTGTTCTTTTGTGTATTTCATGGTAAGCCTCCTGTCCACATGGAAGTTAACTATGTTCACAGACAATAATAATCAAGACTTAATTATACATTATCTGTGTCTAAAAGTTACCCCCTCCGTGTCCAAAATAAATTTACCACTTCACGTGATATGCCTATCTGTAATACTGGCGACAATACTCCGGTCATGGAGATCAATAATGCTGCAGTTGTACCTCACATCATGGTTCTTCAAAAAAAGATGCGTGAAATCGGTACACCATTTTTGATTGATTTCATCCGCAGTGAAATCCTGCTTCAGCTGGTTTTCAAACACTTTATGTGGTTCCCCGTGCTTATAATCCGGCTTCTTCCGACGGACAATCGAACAAAGCCCCAATTCCGTATTCCTATATTTATGGATGGTCACAGGGCTGTAGCTGTAACTTTTCCGCTCCAGATAGACCGTCATGCTCCGCTAACCGTCAACTCCATTGTGTTCGTGGCAAATTTCCTGTATCTGATCCAGAATCTTCGATTTGTGGGCATAATAATCCGCCTTCCGGTGTTTTCGGTAGTTGTAATAAGCATTGGGATATATTTTCAACCGAGCCAAAAGCCAGCGTGTACCAAATAGATCCCGATATTCCTCTATGAACCGATAAGCCTCTCATCGATTTCCTTCGCAAAGAATGCCTCCGCTTTTTTTAAGAAAAGGTTCTCCTTTCGTGCCTCTTCCAGCTCTCTTCGGAGCCGCAGATTCTCCTTCATGAGTTCTGCTTCGTTTGGATTACTCGGATCGGCAACGGCTTTGGCTTGGCATTCTTCGCTGAATTCAGCATACCACTTGGAGATGCTGGATTTGGAAACGCCATATTCCGCGGTAATGCTTTTGTAGGTGCGACCTTCTTCTAAATGGAGACGGACAATTTTTTTCTTCCATTCGG
>JALFSR010000047.1 GCA_022778745.1 Clostridiales bacterium | reverse complement strand
GCTGGGAGAGCATCTGCCTTACAAGCAGAGGGTCACAGGTTCGAGCCCTGTAGGTCCCATTTAATTTTCATAATTCTGTTGTTTGAATTATGCCGATGTGGCTCAATTGGCAGAGCAGCTGATTTGTAATCAGCAGGTTATCGGTTCGAGTCCGATCATCGGCTTTTTGGATGGATTCCCGAGTGGCCAAAGGGGACAGACTGTAAATCTGCTGCAACATGCTTCGGTGGTTCGAATCCACCTCCATCCACTTGTTGCATGTAAGATGCAAATTAAATATTATCGCGGGATGGAGCAGTCTGGAAGCTCGTCGGGCTCATAACCCGAAGGTCATAGGTTCAAATCCTATTCCCGCAATCATGCCCAGATAGCTCAGTTGGTAGAGCAGAGGACTGAAAATCCTCGTGTCGCTGGTTCGATTCCGGCTTTGGGCATTTTATTTTTTATAAGCTGTTCAGAACGATTCTGAATAGCTTTTTTTCAATTTATAAAAAAGATAGGGAGAACAATGAATTCAAATAAACAATCACTTTACGAAAAATTACATCAATATAGTGAAGGGGATTTCTATCCTTTTCATATGCCAGGACATAAACGAACACCACTTTTTGATCAATCGTATTCGATTGATATTACAGAGATTCACGGATTTGATGACTTACACCATCCAGAAGGAATATTAAAAGAAAAAATGGAAGCAGCCGCAAAGTTTTATCATGCTGATGAAAGCTTTTTTTTAATTAATGGTTCGACAGGGGGAATTTTAAGTGCAATTTCAGCAGTAACGGAGATTGGAGATGAAATTTTAATTGCGCGCAACTGTCATAAGTCAGTTTTTCATGCTGTTTTCCTCAGAAACTTAAAACCACACTATGTTTATCCACCAATATTAGATGAATTCTGTATCAATGGTGGAATTTCAGTGGATGATGTAGAAAACGAGTTGAAACTTCATCCAAATATTAAGGCAGTCGTGATCGTTTCTCCAACTTATGAGGGAATTGTATCAGATATTAAAGCAATTGCAGCAGTTTCACACAAATACTATGTTCCGCTTATTGTGGACGAAGCACATGGAGCACACTTTGCTTATGGAGAGGAATTTCCAAGGTCTGCATTAGATTGTGGGGCAGATATTGTAATACAAAGTCTTCATAAAACATTGCCGGCGATGACACAGACAGCCATTCTTCATAAGAAAAGCTCGCTTGTATCAAGTGAGACATTACAGTTTTATTTGCAGCTTTATCAAACATCCAGCCCATCGTATGTATTGATGGCGAGTATTGATACATGTCTGGATTGGATGAGAAAAAATAAAAATCAAGTTATGGCTGATTATAATAAAAAGCTGAATACACTATATGAGGCATTGAAATCGCTGAACTGGATTTGGCATTTATCCAAGACATGTATTGGAAACGCAAATATTGTTGATTTTGACCGTTCAAAGATTGTGTTTGGAAGTCATGTAAAAGGTTGGTCAGGAAAACGAATTTGTGTGATGCTGCGTGAGATGACACATTTAGAGATGGAGATGTGTACACCAGGATATGTGATTGCAATGACATCCGTAATGGATACAGAAGAGGGAATTCAACGTTTGATTGATGCATTGAGGCAGATTGATAAGCAAATTGAAAAATTTATTATTAATGGTACGCATAGTTCAGTAAAAGTAATGGAAGTTCTACAATGCTGTGAATGTTCTTCTCACGAGCTGCAAGATAGTCCTAATGGATATTTTTCTAATAAAATAATGAATGGAATACATCGTCATAAGTATAAAATCTCACCATATGAAGCTTCTTTAGAGGAAAAAGAAGTTGTTTGTTTAGAAGATGCAGTCGGAAGAATCTGTGCAAAAGAATGTTATATTTATCCGCCAGGAATTCCATTTTTTATACGAGGAGAACAATTGGAAGAGGCGGATGTGCAGACATTACTATATTATAGAGAGCATGGATTTGAAATCCGAGGAGGATTTTATCAAGAACAAAACAAAATTTATGTATTAAAAGAACGATAGTTTCTATAAGAATACAATTTGGAGAGAAATTATTTGATATGAAAAGGACTGTAATTTTTATAAGATTAATTGAATAATAGCCGCTATTATTAAGAAGAGTAAAAAAGAAAATTATTTTATAAAAATAGAAAATACAACTATTATACAAAAATAAGAGGGGTGAATGAAAAATGACAGAAAAGATTTTTTATATTATGGGAAAAAGTGCTTCAGGAAAGGATAGTATTTATGCGGCTTTAAAAGACGATGAACAATTAAATCTGAATCATATTTTGTTGTATACAACGCGTCCAATTCGCAATCATGAAAAAGATGGTGTTGATTATTTCTTTATTGATGAAGAAAAAGTACAACAATTTCAGCAAGAAGGAAAGATTATTGAAATGCGTTCATACAATACAGTACATGGAGTATGGAGGTATTTGACAGTTGATGATGGACAGTTTCGTCAAAACGGTGCGGGTTCGCTGATGATTGGAACGTTGGAATCGTATGAAAAAATGAAACAATATTTTGGTGCGGATGTACTTGTTCCAATTTATATTGAAGTGGAAGATGGAGTGCGCTTGGAACGTGCATTGCAGAGAGAAAAAATGCAAAAATATCCGAAATATTCTGAACTTTGCAGAAGATATTTGGCGGACGAGCAAGATTTTTGCAAAGAAAATTTAGATGCAGCTGGAATTTCATTCTCTTTTCATAATGATAAATTTCAGTACTGTGTGGAACAAATTAGAGAATATATTAGAAAAAAAATATTTCAGTAAAATAGCCTGAATTTCTGAAGAGTCTCCGAAGCAGATTCCAAATATTGTATGTATCAGGTGATAAATAATGACAGCAGGATGCTGTGTTCACACTGGACAGTAAAAATGCAGTATGGTATAATAGGGTGAGAAAATAGCAATGAAGAGGTTGACAGAGTGTTCTTGCCCAAGTAATGATTTCTTAACAGAAGTCGGGCAGCGGAAAGGATGAGTAGGATGGCTGGTTTTGAGAAAATACTAGGAAATGAACAAATTAAAAAACATTTTTATGATGCGATTGAGCAGAATAAAGTATCTCATGGATACATTTTAAGCGGAGAAAATGGACTTGGAAAGATGACTTTTGCGAAAACGTTTGCTCAAATGCTGCAATGCGAAGGAGAAGGAGAGAAACCATGTGATGTATGTCATTCCTGCAGGCAGTGCGAAAGTGGAAATCATCCAGACATTATTTATGTTACTCATGAAAAAAGTATAATTGGTGTTGATGATGTAAGAGAGCAGATTAATCAGGATATTGTAATTAAGCCGTACAGCAGTCCATATAAAATTTACATTGTAGATGAAGCAGAGAAAATGTCAGTGCAGGCACAGAATGCACTTTTGAAGACGATTGAAGAACCGCCTGCCTATGCGATTCTTATGTTATTAAGTACAGATGGAGAAAATTTGCTTCCAACAATACGGTCTCGTTGTATTACACTAAAACTTTGTCCTGTTGCAGAAGAACAAATGGAGCAATATTTGAAATTACAGGGGATAGAAGAGGATCGAATTCCGATTTTAATGAAACTGGCAAGAGGTAATATTGGAAAAGCATGGAAGATGGCAGAGTCACAAAGTTTTCACGAGATGATTGATATGATCATTAAGATGTTGGAAAATGTTTGGAAGATGGATATTATTGAGATGATGAATGCGATTGAGCGGCTTTCCAAATATAAAATAGAAATTTATGATTGCCTTGATTTTATGCGACTGTGGTTCCGCGATGTTTTGCTGTTTAAGGCGACTAGCGATATGAATTTACTTATCTTTAAAAATAATTATAAGAGTATTTATGAGATTGCCTCAAAATGCAGCTATGAAAAATTAGAAAATATTTTACAGGCAATTGATAAAGCAGAACGACGTCTGAATGCAAATGTTAATTTTGAACAGACATTAGAATTGATGTTGTTTGCATTTCACTCATAAATGATAATGAAAAAATAGTTTTTGAGAGGATTTTCCATGATAAAGGTAATTGGTGTAAGATTCCGAAAAGCAGGAAAAATTTATTTTTTTGATCCAATGGATATGAAAATTGAGGCGGGACAATCCGTTATCGTAGAGACTGCAAGAGGAATCGAATATGGTCAAGTAGTGCTTGGCGTGAAGGAAGTCGATGAGGAAAAGGTTGTACAGCCATTAAAGCCTGTGCTGCGAGTTGCGACAAAGGAAGATGAAAAACAGGCGTTGAATAACCGTGTGAAAGAAAAAGAAGCTTTTCAGATTTGTCTTGAGAAGATTGCAAAGCATAAATTAGAGATGAAACTGATTGATGCAGAATACACATTTGATAATAATAAAGTATTGTTTTATTTTACAGCAGATGGAAGAATTGATTTCCGTGAGCTTGTAAAAGATTTGGCTGCTGTATTTAAGACAAGAATTGAACTTCGTCAGATCGGAGTGAGAGATGAAGCTAAGATTTTAGGTGGAATTGGAATTTGCGGGCGGACATTGTGCTGCCATACGTATTTGTCGGAGTTTGCGCCAGTGTCGATTAAGATGGCAAAGGAACAAAACCTTTCCTTGAATCCAATTAAAATCTCTGGTGTATGTGGTCGTCTGATGTGTTGTCTGAAAAATGAGGAGGAGACGTATGAATATTTGAATAGTCGTCTTCCAGGAGTAGGAGATATTGTTACGACGGATGACGGACTGCGTGGAGAAGTGCAGACAGTAAGTGTACTGAGACAGCTTGTTAAGGTTATTGTCAGTGTGGATAAAGATGAAAAGGAAATTCGAGAATATCGGGTGGATCAGTTAAAGTTCCGTCCAAGAAAGAAAAAGGATAAAAATAAAATCAGTGCAGAAGAATTAAAAGCATTGGAAGAATTAGAGAAAAAAGAAAAACGGGAAGGAAAGTCGAAACTGGATGATAACTAATCTGCAAGAAGGAGAACGATTGGATGATTTGGAATGTAAAGGTTATCAGATCATTCAAAAAAAAGATGGATTTTGTTTCGGGACGGATGCAGTATTGTTAAGTTCATTTGTGACGGTCAGAGAGTCGGAGCGAGTATTGGATATGGGAACTGGAACGGGAGTTATTCCGATTTTGCTGGAGGCGAAGACGAAGGGAAAGCAGTTTATCGGTTTGGAAATTCAGCAGTCAATCGCAGATATGGCAGGCAGAAGTGTTGCCTGGAATCATTTGGAAGATACGATTCAGATCCGAACTGGAGATATAAAAGAAGCCTCGAAACTATTTGGAGGGGCTTCTTTTCATGTTGTGACATCGAATCCGCCTTATATGCCTGCCAATACGGGACTAAAAAATCCGAATGAGATAAAGGCAATCTCGCGCCATGAGATTTATTGTACATTAGATGATGTAGTACGGGAAGCATCCAAAGTATTAAAAGCAAATGGACGCTTTTATATGGTGCATCGTCCGCAGCGGCTTGGACATATTATGGAAGCGTTTATCAAATACAAGATGAAATTGAGACGGCTGCAGATGGTACATCCAATGTTAGGAAAAGAGGCAAGCTTAGTCTTAATTGAAGCAGTAAAATATGGGAATCCGTATGTTGTAGTAGAAGAGCCAATTATTTTGTATGAGCGTCCTGGAGTATTTACGCACCAGTATGAAGAGATATACGGAAAAAATAGGAGTAATAAAAAATGTGGATGCTAAAGTCAGAATGTTTCATGCAAATATGAAAAGCATGATCGTTTGACCCCATTATCAAAAAATAGATGCACTGTTTGGAAAAGGGAGGTCAGTTATGGCAGGAAAACTGTATTTGTGTGCGACTCCAATCGGAAACTTGGAAGATATTACATTTCGGGTTGTTCGTACATTAAAGGAGGTTGACTTGATTGCAGCGGAAGATACACGACATAGTATTAAGTTGCTGAATCATTTTGAAATTACAACACCGATGACGAGTTATCATGAATTCAATAAATATGATAAGGCAAAGTATTTAGTAGAGCAGATGAAGCAAGGATTGTCCGTGGCATGTGTGACAGATGCTGGAACTCCAGGTATTTCTGATCCAGGAGAAGAACTTGTGCGTCAATGTCTGGAAGCGGGAATTGAAGTTACTTCCCTTCCAGGACCCGCCGCATGCATTACAGCTCTTACGATGTCAGGGCTGCCGACAAGACGATTTTGTTTTGAAGCGTTTTTGCCATCGGATAAAAAGGAAAAACAGGAAGTATTAGAAGAATTAAAAACAGAGACAAGGACAATTGTGTTATATGAAGCACCGCATCGGCTTTTAAAGACATTAAGAGAATTAAATGAAGCGTTGGGTAATCGTGATATTACCATATGCAGAGAACTGACAAAAAAACACGAAACTGTATTCGTCACAACATTGGAATGTGCGATCGCTTTTTATGAAGAAGAAGAACCAAGAGGAGAATGTGTGATTGTAGTGAGAGGGCGTAATCCGGAAGAATTAAAAGAGGAAAAACGCCAAAACTGGATGGAACTGTCAATTGGAGAGCATATGGAATATTATTTAAAACAGGGAATGGATAAGAAAACGGCGATGAAAGCTGTGGCAAAAGATCGAAATATGCAGAAACGAGATGTGTATCAAGCTCTGTTAGAAGCAAATGATAAATAAGTATTAGAAAAAATTATTGAGATTTTGGCGAGATAGGTCTGATTTAGATAAGAGAGCAAAAGATGAATCTGGAATTTTAATAATTAGAAGGAAAATGCTGTGGGATTATTCCCGCAGCATTGTTGTATAGCGAATAATATAACAGATAAAACTAAAAATCATAAAGCATATACAGATAATAATGATTGTGTTGACTATATTAATAGGGATATTTGGGAAAACAATTAATGCAATAATGGACACATCAAGAATTGCAGTGCATATTTTGCCAAACCAAAAAGCACCATGTATTGTGCCTTTGCGAATAAGAATAATTCCCATAATTCCCATATAAGATTCCTTAATGATAAATAGTATAACAAGAGGAATCATAAGAGGATAGCGGCTCATTAGACATAGTGCAAGGACTCCCTGTGTCAGTTTGTCAGAAATCGGATCTAATACTTTTCCGATGTTAGTAACCATATGGAACTTACGGGCAATCCATCCATCTAAAAAGTCTGTACAGCTAGAAATAATAAGCAATCCAGTTACAATATAATAATCGGAAGGTTCCTTTGCAGTTAAGTAAAACCAGGCGATAATTGGAAGTATTAAAATACGAAAATATCCTAATAAATTTGGAATAGAAAAAATTTGTTTTCGTAATGGCAGATTAGATGATTGCAAAAAAAGCCCTCCTTTGTGATGCAAAGTCTGTGTTGTGATGCCTTATCCATCGTACATAGTAGAGGCAAGGCATCCTAAAATTTGCTGTCTGATTGTATCATTATATTAATTATAGTACCATTTTTTGCTAAAGTAAAGGCATTGAAAGATAGTTCATAGAATATTAAGAACTTTTCCGGAATTAAGAAATGCTTCTATAGTGCTTGCTCTTGCTTTAAAAGTCTGATAAAATAAATTTGAATTACTTTTGCTTGAAACAGTTAAAGGGAAAATGTATTTAGAAAGAGGTTATCATGGGAAAACAAAATCAAATGAAGGTCTCTCAAGGTCATAAAAATGGCAGTTTTCATTCTAGCATAGGATTTGTGTTGACTTGCGTGGGTTCTGCAGTTGGAATGGGAAATATATGGATGTTTCCATACCGTCTTGGCGAATATGGAGGAGCAGCATTTTTAATACCATATATTATTTTTGTCTGTATTTTTGGGCTAGTAGGGCTATCGGCAGAATTTGCGATTGGACGCCGGGCAGAAACTGGTACGCTTGGCGCTTATCGTTATTGTTGGGAAAAAAGACAAAAAGGAATCATTGGACGTATACTTGGATGGATTCCATTGCTTGGATCACTTGGAATTGCAATCGGATATTCGATTATTGTTGGATGGGTACTGCGTTCCATATGGGGTTCCGTAACAGGAGAAATCTTAGGTGATGCAAGTGCTTATTTTAGTGTTGCAACGGGAGATTTTGGAAGTGTGGGATGGCATACAACAGTTATCATTATAGTAGTGGCGATTTTGTTGTTTGGAGCTACAAAAGGAATTGAAAAAGTAAATAAAGTGCTGATGCCGACATTTTTTGTATTGTTTGCAGTATTGGCAGTACGAGTTGCATTTTTGCCAGGTACTAGTGAAGGATACAAATTTTTATTTGTTCCAAGATGGGAACATTTATTGCGTGCAGATACATGGATTATGGCGATGGGACAGGCATTTTTCTCACTTTCGATTACGGGTTCTGGTATGATTGTATACGGAACATATTTAAAGAAGTCTGAGGATATCCCAAAGGCCTCTGTGCAGACTGCATGTTTTGATACAATTGCAGCAATGCTTGCTGCTCTTGCAATTATGCCAGCGGTATTTGCATTTGGAATTGAGCCAAATTCAGGTCCGCCATTAATGTTTATTACATTGCCAAATGTATTTCGTCAAATTCCATTTGGAAGATTATTTGCAGCATTTTTCTTCCTTTCGGTTGTATTTGCAGGTGTGACGAGTTTAATGAATATGTTTGAAGCGGTATGCGAATCATGGCAGAATCGTTTTCGCCTGTCAAGAGCCGTGTCCGTGTTATTATGCGGGGCGATTACATTGGGTGTTGGAATTTTCTTAGAGGCAGAGCCAAAGATGGGTTCTTGGATGGATTTTATTACAATTGTTGTAGTTCCATTTGGAGCATTGCTCGGAGCTGTTTCCATTTATTATGTGCTTGGATACGATGAAATTAAAAAAGAGATGGAATTGGGAAGAAACAAGCCATTGCCGAAGTGGTTTGGTATTCTTGCAAAATATATTTATGTTCCGTTAGCAATTTTAGTTTTTATTTTAGGTTTAGTATTAGGCGGCATTGGATGATCGATACCGAGTTATCCACAATATATAGTGGATAACTCGGTGTATATTGTGGATAACTCAACAAAAAATGGTGGATAACATTCAGGAAAGGAGCTGGATATGACAGAATTAAAACGAATCATGATTACTGGCACGAGTGGGTTTCTTGGTTCGAGGCTGTTTAATTTTTTTACAAAAAACGGAAAATATCAAATAAAATGTAAGAATGATTACGAAGTATTTGCACCGACACATCAGCAGTTAGATATTACAAATGGAAAAACTGTGCGGATTTATATGGAAGAAGTTCATCCAGATATTGTGATTCATAGTGCGGCGATTTCAAATACGTGGACATGTGAGCAGCAGCCAGTATTGTCAAGAGATGTTAATATTATCGGAAGTGTGAATATAGGGCTTGCCTGCCGTAAAATCGGAAGCAAGATGATTTTTATGAGTTCTGATCAGGTGTATAATGGGGAAATTGGAATGGAGCTGCATTACGAAGAGGAAACCTTACATCCATCGAATATTTATGGAAAGCATAAATTGGAGACAGAACAGAGGCTGATGGATATGGGTATTGATGTTGTCTGTCTGCGTCTTACTTGGATGTTTGATCATCCGAATGCAGGTGGCGTGCTGAATCAAAATATTATCACAAATGTACTTCATGCGTTGGAAAATAGAGAGCCGATGATTGTTCCGATCCATGAATATCGTGGAATTACGTATGTCCGTGAGGTTGTAAAAAATATGGAAAAAGTGTTGGAACTGCCTTGCGGAATTTATAATTATGGAAGTGAGTGCAATGCAAATACCTATGAAATAGTTGGATTTGTATTAGATGCTATGGAAAAAAACTTGGATAGAGGGCAAATTTTGTTCCCAGAACGAGAACGATATGCAGGACAGCCAAGAAATTTGAGTATGAATATTGAAAAAATTAATAAGGAAGGAATTTATTTTGCAAATACGTCTGATGGAATAAAACAATGTATTGATGTGAACTACCAATCACCTAAAGGCAATGGGATTTCCGCGAAGTAAATTTAAATGCAAAGATGATAAATTTCGGAAACAATTTCATATTAAAAAAAGTAAAAAATATTATGTTCTATATAAAAGCAGTTGGTACTATATCTGGTAAATGAAAAGCACAGTTTGTATCTGCTGAAATTTACAAATGGCCGATGTATTATTTATGTAGAGTGTTAATTTTTGCTTGCATGGTGAAATGGCATTTGGTATAGTAGATGGAGAATATAGGAAGGTATATGAAGAGGTGAAATATGGATTTTAGAACTTATTTAAGAAATTATCCGGATCAAGATGGAAGATTTGGTCCATATGGAGGATCATACCTAACAGAAGAATTAAAACCTGCATTTGAGGAGATTACAGAGGCGTATCAGACAATTTGCCATTCTTCTCAGTTTATCAATGAGCTGCGCCGTATTCGTCGTGAATTTCAGGGAAGACCAACTCCAGTATATCATTGCGAGCGTCTTTCTCGTGAACTTGGAAACTGCCAGATTTATTTAAAGAGAGAAGACTTAAATCATACTGGTGCACATAAGTTAAATCATTGTATGGGTGAGGGTCTGCTTGCTAAGTTTATGGGAAAGAAGCGTTTAATTGCAGAGACAGGTGCAGGACAGCATGGTGTAGCATTAGCGACAGCAGCCGCATTTTTTGGTTTGGAATGTGAGATTCATATGGGAGAAGTTGATATTGCGAAGCAGGCTCCAAATGTAACTCGTATGAAGATTTTAGGTGCAAAGGTAGTACCAGTTACACATGGTCTTAAGACATTAAAGGAAGCGGTTGACTCTGCATTTGAATCTTATGCAAAAAATTATAAAGATTCTATTTATTGTATTGGCTCTGCACTTGGACCACATCCATTTCCAATGATGGTTCGTGATTTTCAGTCTGTTGTAGGATATGAAGCGAAGGATCAGTTTAAAGAGATGACAGGATTACTTCCAGATGTAGTAACCGCATGTGTCGGAGGCGGAAGTAATTCCATCGGTATGTTTATACCATTTTTGGAAGAACCAGTTGATATTGTTGGAGTAGAGCCACTTGGACGTGGAGAAAAATTAGGTGATCATGCAGCTTCTATGTCCTATGGAGAAAAAGGTATTATGCATGGATTTGAAAGTATTATGCTGAAAGATGAAAATGGAGATCCAGCACCAGTTTATTCGGTTGCAAGTGGATTAGATTATCCTTCCGTTGGTCCAGAACATGCATTTTTACATGATATTGGAAGAGTACAGTATGACAAAGTAACCGATGAAGAAGCGATTGAAGCATTCTTTAAACTGTCTCGTTACGAAGGAATTATTCCAGCGGTAGAAAGTTCTCATGCAGTGGCATGGGCAATGAAAGAAGCAAAGAAGAGAAAGACTGGTTCTATTCTCGTATGTCTAAGCGGTCGTGGAGATAAAGATATTGATTATGTTGTAGAAAACTATGGCTATGGGGACAAATATCTGTAAATCAACTTGGAATAAAAATTTATAGAAGATAAAAAGAGGATTCCTGCAAAACAAAATGATGCAGGAATCCTTTTCTTAATTTAAGTGAATGTTTGTATTCCACTTTGATTAAATAATCTTTTGTCCTAGTATAGAAAAATAATCTTTGGTTGGAAGAACGAATTCTGGAATATATTCTTCTCCAGTTTCGTAATTGAATATATAACGCTCATAAGAGTTAATAATCTGGGTTGTATTATAATTGGAGCGGCGTTTATATTTTCCACCGTAAGTAGCATGTACATGACCGTGGATGAAATATTTTGGACTATATTTTTCCAACAATGAAACAAATGGAACAAATCCAGTATGAGGAATATCATCTGCATCGTTAATGCGATATGCAGGTGCGTGAGTCAAAAGAATGTCAAATCCTCTGTTTTTCCATAACTGAAAGCGGAGTTTGTTAATTCTTCGCTTCATCTGTTGGTTAGAAAATTGGTATTCGTTCTTATTATAAAGCATCGAACCACCAAGTCCTAAAATGCGAATCCCCTTATACGTATAAATGCTGTCTTCGATACAAATACAACCGTTTGGGGGAGTTTGTGAATAACAGCAATCATGATTTCCATGAATGTATAAAACAGGGGCATGAGTAAATGTTGCAAGAAATGATAGATAATGAGGAGATAAATCTCCGCTTGATAGTATTAAATCGACTCCTTCTAATTTACTTCTATCAAAATAGTCCCATAAATACTTAGACTCCTCATCGCCAATCACCAATATATTCATAATACAATACCCTTTCCTTATTTTCCTTTAACCCTTTTCTTCTGAGTCAACTCCCTGTAATCGAACAAGTGCCTGTGCTTCTTCTGTTAATTCATCAAATTTTGGAATATCTCCAATTACATTTTCTACCAACCAATCCATCGTAGCAATATTTTCTGGTGAAATATCTTGATTAGGAGCATTATGCATAATGCCATTTTGTCCATATAATATTCCAGAAAATGGACGAAAATCTCCTGTACTGATTGTATGACGCAGTAAGTCGATAAGACGACGTGTTCCGATTGGAAGACTCTTTGAATAAATAATATCAATTACACCGGCGGACATTCCCCACCAATAATTAACCGCTTTTTCGGAACTTTCACTCTTCCATGTGCTGTCTAAAACGCTGCGAATTAATTTTTCATAAAGCTTTCCCCAGTGCCATACTGGCATTGCTAAATTCATCGGCTCTCCGTTTCCGGTGTAGCAAAGCCCAAAATCTCTGGATGGTGTATTTGGAATAATCATATCTTGATTCGATACAAATGAAATTCCGTCTGAGTGGATATAATCGGTTTTCTTTTCTTTTACTTTGGACCATTCCAGATAGACTTTTGTACGAGGATTGACCATTTTGACACCAAGTGCAAACGCATTAATATTACTAATTGTTCCATAAATTGGATAATCAGCAATATAAGCAATCTTTCCAGTATCGCACATCGCTCCAGCGATGGCTCCAATCAAAAACTTTGCTTCATACATACGAGCATAGTAAGTACGAATATAACGGTGAGACGTATTCAAAGAACAGTTTAAAATTTTAATATCTGGATGATCAATAGCAAATTTTAAACTTGGCTGTAATAATTGAGGTGTCGTTGTAAAGATGATCTTGTTATCATCTATAGCCATTTCATTCAAGATCATTTCTGCATTATTTAAGTTGACATTTTCTACACAGCAAGTTTCTACTTGATCTTTTAATACTTCTTCTACATAAAGCCTTCCAAGTTCATGAGCGTATGTCCAACTAGATGTCTCAGCAGACTTATCATGGACGAATGCAACTTTTATTTTACTGCTTGGAGTTAAAATACGAGTCAAAATAGGAGCTTTCTTTGTACCTTCTTTTGGCGTCATTACGAGATCAACAGGAAGGTCTTGTTTTTGGAGCACAATCTCGTCCCATATCTTAGCAATGTCTGATTTTAATTCCGCAGGCATCTTATCTTTGCACGCTTCATATCCATAGATATTCAAGAATGCAAGGAATGCGTCTCCAGAGGTGATTGGCAATTTCTTTCCACCCTTTGCATTATAAGCAGATTGGAAACGATTAAATAAAGAACGGAAATCCATCCGAAATTCAGGAGACCAATCTTCTTCTGGATCTTTATCTAAAATAGACAACAGTTTCTTATAGCTGCCTTCTTTGGAGAAATATATATCATTAATCTCAGTATGGCGATAGAAGTCTAAAAACTCAAAATAAATTTTATTTTCCTTTGTATCAGAACGTTTTGGAATAATTCGGGTTACAACACCAGGAATGGATGCAGCATTAAAATATTTTAATACGCTGACACGTTTGTTGCCTTCTACGACATAAAAATGATTCATAAATTCATACGCTTTAATCGGATCACGAATACCCTCATTTAAGTGAGCCTGGCATAATGTAGACCATTTGTTTGCAAACTCAGACGCTGAAGATAAAAGTGGCATGAAGTTTGGTGCAAATGCTGTTGTACGACCTGCACTTTTTGTACCTACAATTAAGTCAATAGGGATTTGTACAAGACCCAAATTTACTTCCCCTTCCACATCGGCATTGGCAAGAATTTCGTCCAATACTTGTAAGTAAGGATATTCTCCTTTTGATACACAAGCTTGGTACTCTTTCTGGCCCAATTTTAACGCTTTCTTATAATCTTCATAGGACATTTTGGGTACCTCCTAATATTATGATGTTGGGGTCAAAAGATAGTTTGACTCCATGATACCTATGGATTGCTCCGCACTATGTGCTTCCACAATTCTAAAAACATTCGAAATTCACCCTAATTGGGATACTTTCTCATGATTTTGGAACCCTGGTATCATATTAATTGAAGCATGCTGGATATAGTATCCAATAAAGCTTCTGAAGCTATTTAAACAAGAAATAAAACGATTGTCAAGATGCTTTTTCGACTTTGTGAAAAACGCCAATTAAGCGGCGGTGGAATGCAAAAATTTTCACTTGGAGCGTGGTTTTGTGCAAATAAAAAACTGGCAGATCTTTGATCATGCCAGTTTTTTACATTAAGGTAGATATTCTTTGCAAAAACCAAACAAAACAGGAATGCTTTGTTGGTTTGCGTATGGCGGCAAATGGAACTGTCAATATTCCGTTTGCCTTATGCCTTCGCAAAAAATTAAAAGGAAAAGGGGGAGGGACTGTTTAGTCCCTGTTGCTGCTGTTTTGGGATGGTGGTATTAATACCATTGTTGTAAAAGTAACACGATCTCTTTTACAATACAAAAATATCTATGACTAGAAAGATAAAACGGTGGTTGTGATAAACGATTTGTTTAGCACAGGTATTAGTATACTATACGATAATTGACTTGTCAATAGAAAATGAAAGAGTATTGTATAAAATAATCATAAATTTATCATACTATGCAAAAAATAATATGGAAAAATAAGAAAAAATTTGGTAAAATAGAGAAAAATGGAAACAAAATTTGAGGAGGTAATTTATGAACCAAGTAATGGAAACATTATTAACAAGAAGAAGTATAAGAGCGTTTGAAAAAAAGCCGATTCCAAGAGAAGTGCTGGAACAGATTGTCGAGGCTGCACGTTATGCACCAAGTGGAATGGGGCTTCAAACATGGAAATTTACGATTATCTGTAATCGAGAAAAAATTCAGAAGTTTGCTGCTGCGATTGCAGAGGTGCTTGGAAGAGAAAATTATACGATGTATGAACCAGAAGTATTGATTATTCCATCGAATGAAAAGTCAAGTAAATTTGGAAAAGAAGACAATGCATGTGCATTGGAAAATATATTTTTAGCAGCACATTCATTTGGTATTGGTTCAGTATGGATTAATCAGCTTCAAGGAATCTGTGATGATCCAAAGATTCGTGTAATTTTAGATGAGTTTGCGATTCCAGCAGATCATATTGTGTATGGTATGGCGGCACTTGGTTATTCAGCAGCAGAACCAAAACAGCCAAATAAGATTGGAAAGGTTTACTTTGTGGAATAAATCATGCAAATGGGCATAATATATTGTCTTGCCTGAAGAATGTGAGCCTTTTCTTGATTTTAAAAGCGAATGGTGGTAAACTATCCGTGAGAATAGAACACAGCAGATTGAGAATGTCTGCTATACTGGGCGTGTGACTTTGCGTCCTTAGATAGATGGTGTTTAAGATGAATACAAAACAAACAAAAATAAATACAAAATTAATACAAATGAAGGGAAATGAAGAAAGAGCTGCTGATATGGCGGCGCAGGTGTGGCGTCAGGGCGGATTGGCAGCATTTCCAACGGAGACAGTATATGGATTGGGAGCTAACGGATTGGATGACGCTGCTGCTGCCAAAATTTATGCGGCAAAGGGACGTCCATCGGATAATCCATTGATTTTGCATATTGCACGAAAAGAGCAGGTGCTGTCGCTTGTCAAAGAGGTTAATGAGGCAGGACATTTGCTGATGGATGCATTTTGGCCAGGACCACTGACATTGATTTTTCCGAAGGCGGATTGTGTGCCATATGGAACGACGGGAGGACTAGATACAGTTGCGATTCGTATGCCGAGTCATCCGCAGGCAAGAAAGTTGTTGGAACGGGTGAATCTTCCAATTGCGGCTCCAAGTGCTAATATATCAGGTCGTCCAAGTCCGACAACTGCAAAGCATGTGTGGGAAGATATGGACGGCAGAATTGATCTTATTATTGATGGTGGTGCTGTTGGAATTGGAGTGGAATCAACGATTGTTGATTTGACAGAATCCATACCAGTAATATTGCGTCCAGGCTATATTACAAAAGAAATGCTTGAAAAAGTAGTAGGAGAAGTGGCGATTGATCCAGCAATTATGGGGACGATGGATCAGAAGCTTCATCCAAAAGCACCAGGGATGAAATATCGGCATTATGCGCCAAAAGCACCATTGACATTAGTTGAAGGTGACGAGGTAAGTGTTGCTGCATTTATTAATCAAAAGGTAAAAGATGCAGCGCCAAAAACAGTTGGAATTATTGCTGTAGAGGAAACAAAGAATCGCTATGAAGGCGGTATTGTGAAAAGTATTGGAAGCAGGGCAGACATGGAAAGTATTGCTCATAATCTATACGATGTTCTGCGTGCATTTGATAATGAAAATGTGGACCTGATTTATTCAGAAAGTTTTTCTGAGCATGAGTTTGGACAGGCTGTTATGAACCGTTTAAAAAAGGCAGCGGGACAGCAGATGATTCATTTGAATGCGGAATGAGGAAGCAGCAAAGCAGATTTGGAATGACTGCTGTACTTTATAAAATATTAAGAAAGAAATAGGAGAGTGTTATGATAGCATTAGGGTGTGATCAAGGTGGATTTGAATTAAAACAAGAAGTAATAAAGTATTTACAAGAGAATCAGATTGCATATAAAGATTATGGCTCTTACGACACGAGTTCGGTCGATTATCCGATTTATGCAAGAAAAGTTGCACATGCGATTTTAGATGGAGAGGCAGAAAAGGGAATTTTAATTTGTGGCACTGGAATTGGAATTTCAATTGCTGCAAATAAAATCAAGGGAATTCGTGCGGCACTTTGTTCTGATTGTTTTAGTGCGCAGGCGACAAGAGAACATAATGACGCCAATATTCTCTGTATGGGTGGTCGTGTCGTAGGACCAGGCTTGGCGGTAAAGATCGTAGATACGTTCCTTCACACGGAATTTTCTAATGCAGAAAGACATATGAGAAGAATCCGTCTGATTGAAGAAGAATAAAATTTGGAATCATGAAGAAAAAGAACTCTTTCGTTGAACCCATTTTGAAATGGGCAGGAGGAAAGCGGCAGCTTTTGCATGTGATTCTTCCTCTTATACCAGAGCATACGACATATTATGAGCCATTTCTGGGCGGAGGAGCGATTTTATTTGGATTGCAGCCAAAGAAGGCAATAGTCAATGACTGTAACCAGGAATTGATTAATGTATATCAAACGATTCGAGATAATCCGCAGGGGCTGATTGACTTATTAAAACAGCATAGCAAACAAAATAAGGAACATTATTTTTATCAAATACGGGAACTGGATCGTCAGCCATTTTATAATGCATTAAGTCCAGAAGAACGTGCTGCAAGAATCATATATTTGAATCGGACATGTTATAATGGGTTGTTCCGTGTGAATGGAAAGGGAATGTTTAATACACCATGGGGGAGATATCGCAAACCAATTATTTGTAATGAGAAAGTGATTTGGGCGATGCATCAGTATTTGAATCATTCGCAAGTACGAATATTATGCGGAGACTATAAACAGGCGTTAAAATATGTGAGAAAGACGGCATTTGTCTATCTCGATCCGCCGTATATGCCAATTAATACGGCATCCTTTACGAGATACACAAGGAGTGGATTTACGGTTGAGCAGCAAATTGAATTAAAAGAACAATGTGATCAATTAAATAAAAAAGGAGTTCGATTTTTACTGTCTAATTCGTGTTGTCCACTGATTGAGGACTTGTATCATGATTATATAATAGAAAAAGTACCCGTTCAGCGTGCTATTCATGCGGATTCGAGCAGACGCGGAATCGTAAATGAAGTATTGATAAGAAACTATGAAGTATAGCAAATAAGTATTGGAAAGGAATGCAAAAAACGATGATTCGATTAGGGGTAAGGGGACATGATCTTCCAGGAAATACATTGGAGGAATTTGGCGATACATTAAGCAAATATCCACAGCTTCGCCATATTCAATGTGCACCGATGAAATCATTCCCAAATATTTTTACTAGTTCAGATAAACTGTCACCAGGACTCGCACTGCATGTATGTGAGTCATTAAAAAAAATATAATGTTTCGATTTCAATTTTAGGATGTTATGTGAATATTATGCAGTTTAAAGAAAAACCAGAATTAAAAAAGACATTTTTTGATTAAATGCTTTATACGAAAGCATTTGGAAGCGAAGTAATTGCAACTGAGACAGGAAGTGTTGGAAAAGGATATACAACAGACAATTTTACAGAAGAAGCATTTCAAAAAGCACTGCGCATTATCCGCGGGATGGCAGAGCAGGCAGAAAAGACTGGCGTAATTCTTGGAATTGAACCAGGAATTAACCATCCGCTTTGCAGTATTGACAAAGCAAAAAGAATGCTTGAGGAAATTCCAATTAATAACTTGCGGATTTTACTTGATATTGCAAATTTAATTACACCGGATAATATAAATCATCAAGACGAAGTAATCGAAGAAGCATTTGACAAACGCGGTCCGTGGATTTGTCATTGTCATTTGAAAGATTTTGTCATGGGAGAAGATGGAATTGAACAAGCAATTCATATCGTACAGTCGCTGATGACAGAGTAAATGATAACCGAATCTACGAGTAAGCAGCGAATCGGACTGTAGATATTTGATTAACAAACGTCACGGTTTTGGTGGTCAGTAAAGAGAATTGATATCCAATCAATCAAAAAATTTTGTCTGATTGATTGGAGCAGTTCAAAGACCGCTGAACCGTGACGTTTTAATTATTTTTATTTTTGAAATTTTGTTGTCTGTCTTGGAACAATATTGCCAGAAAAAGTAGTTTTGGATGGAATTTCTTTTCCTTTGAATAATTGCATCATGAGAGAAACGGCGGTTACACACATGAATTCTACTCGGTTATCGGCTGTTGTCAATTCTGGGGTACAACATCTTGATAAGAGAGAATTATTATATCCGGCAATCTGAATATCATCAGGAATTGCGCGGTGATGGGCAAGTGCGTATTTAACGGCAGCGATAGCAAGTTCATCATCTGATGTAATAATAGAATCAAATGCAATATGTTTTTCTTGATTTAAATAAGTCAGCAATTGCTTTGCTTCATCTAAATTGCCTGTGCAGGAATAAATATGATTGTCAGTTATTCCGTGTTTGAGGTAGGCGTCCCGAAATCCTTCGCGTTTTCCTTTTCCGCTGTAGCTCAATGTTCGATGGAAATACAATGGATGTCTAGAGCCTGTATGTAATATGTGTTCTGTCAAGTCAAACGAAGTTGCATAGTCATCGCACAGAATCGAATAAATATTTTTGCCCGAAAGATGACCGTTTAAAATAAAAACAGGAACTTTCTGAGCAGCATAATAAAGATAATTATTGTGCTCTTCTATTTCTTCAATAAAGTTAGAACCAACAAAGAAAATAGCGTCAACATTACGAGAAAGCAATAATTGAAGATAATGTTGTCTTTTTTCTAACTGATATCCCGTACAGCACAGCATTGATGTATAAGAATTCTGACGAAGCTCTCTTTCTAAATAGTAGATTGCCTGGGCGAGGTAGATGTCAGAAGAATCTGCACACATAATACCAGCTGTCTGCATGGAATTTAATCCGAGACTGCGAGCAAATGCATTTGGGGTATAATTATTTGACTGAATGACATCTAATACTTTTTTTCTTGTAGCAGGACGTACTTTTGTGCTCCCATTTAAGACGCGTGAAACAGTAGCAATTGAGACATTTGCCTGTTTTGAAATATCATAGATATTCATAGGCAGCAATTATTGCTCGTGGTGCAGTGTCTCGATATATGCGAGAATCAATGGAGCGACACCTTTGGCATCGTTTTTTACGATTGGTTCACGCATATAGTATTCAAAAGTACCTTCACGCATATCTTTGTTTCCAAGTCCAGCTACAAGGCAGATATGATCCATCTGCAATGTATGATTTTCTTCTTTGATACAAGTACGACAAATTCCATCAAACGCTTTTTTACCATATTCATAATAAGAAGCATCCAAAATACCAAGCCGTGCTCCCTTCATAATCGCATAGGCAAAAATAGAGGAACCGGAAGCTTCTGGATAATTTGGCTTAATTCCAGGATAGTTAATAACTTGATACCACATATTTGTCTCTGGATCCTGATATGGGAGTATAGAATCCACGAGATCCTGGAACATTGCTTGTAAGTTCTTTCGATCTTCCGCATAAGAATCTGGAAGAATCTCAATTGTATCGACAAGTGCCATTGCAAACCAACCTTCGGCACGAAGCCAAAATTGATCAGAAAGACCAGTTACTTTGTCACACCAGAACATCTCGCGAGACTCATCATATGCATGATAATAAAGACCATTTTTTTCATTGTGCATGAGTCTTTGAACATTTTCAAACTGGCGGAAACTGTCTGCGCAGCCTGCACCGTCATGGAAAGCAAGTTCGTACTGTACGTAAAATGGCTGTGCCATATATAAACCATCGAGCCATACTTGATTTGGATAAATCTTCTTATGCCAGAAGTTACCATCCTTTGTACGTGGCTGTGTCTGAAGCTGGCTGTATACATGATCGATTGCCTTGCGGTATTTTTCCTTGCCAGTCAGACGATATAATTCAAATAATGTCTTGCCGGCATTGACATTATCAAGATTATGTTCCATTGGATCATAAGAAAGAATCGAACCATCATCTTGAACAAAATAGTCAATAAATGCATCTGCAAATTCTAAATAAGCAGAATTGTTTGTGATACCGTAAAATTCAATCAAAGCCTTAATCATACATCCATCAATATAGTTCCATGTATTTGGTTTGCCAGTACGAATCTTTTCAATATTCCAAGCTGGAGCTTGAGGCGTACTATCATTCAGTAACTGTTCAATATAATGATTTAAAATGTCCATAAAGAACCTCCTAATATGAATTGTAAGCACTATCATAATGATAAAATGGAGAAAAATGAAAGAAAATGTTAAGGTATACTTATACTAACATAGAATAAGATGATTGGGAATAGTCAATTTACATAAAATAAATAGATTGAATTATACATAATATACGAAAAAAATATTAAAATAGAGAGACAAAAATAAAAATATGTCACAAAAATTAGCAATGTAAATGGTTACAAAAAGAGATAATTATCAAATATGGAGTAATTAAGCGGTATTGATTATAATGTAGTTGTTGGAGCAATCCTAGAAACATTCGAAATTCATCGTAATCGGGCTACTTTCTCATGTTTTGGGACCTTGGTATCAAAAAATAAAAAAGTAAGAAAATTGTAAGAATTTATTGCAATGTAAACTAACAAAATTTGGTATAATTAAATATAAAAAAACCAGATGAAATATCGTATGTATCCTGCTGGTTTAAGCAAATAAAGGAAGAGAGAGGAAAAGGAATGCAAAAGATAGGGGAAAGGTTATTTCGATGGCGATATCTAATAGGCATTTTTCTGTTTATTAGCTGTGTTGTCCTAGAACTGCATGGATCATCGTTAAATGTATGGTTGGAATGGCTTCCAGGCGGTCAGCAAAATAGTGAATCGGTATTTGGAAAGCTTAGAAACATTCGCTCGGATGAATGGGCAGTGTTTACGCCTTTGACGTTGGCACAAAAGGATAACCCACTAGGGGCGTTTTCCTATTTCTCTACCCTAACAAGAGGTGGGATGACAGACAGTTTTATTGTTTATGGGCAGCCAGTATGGAATCCAATGATGATTTTTCGTATTTTCCAAGCAGGATATTTATTTTTTAGTGCAGGAAAAGGAATGGCATTTTTTTGGAATGGCAGAGGAATTGCGTTATTCTTAGTCACAATTGAATTGGGAATGGTTTTGACAAATAAAAATAAGTTGTTATCGACTGTATTGGCATTTATGGTGTTGTTTGCACCAATGATTCAGTGGTGGTATGCGATTAATGGTCTGGTTGAGATGTTGATTACAGGACAGTTGGCTGTTTTAGTTGTTCATTATTATATGCGGACGACGAATTATTGGTTTAGATTTATTCTTATATTACTGCTCGTATGGTGTGGGGGCACGTATATTCTTACTTTTTATCCAGCATGGATGGTAAGTTTTGGGTATGTTTGGCTTGTATTGATTATATCTGTTATTGTAAATAACAGAAAAAAATTTTATTGGAATTGGAAATGCGATGGTTTGCTTGTTCTTGTATTTTTCGTATTGTTTGGCGGCAGTATGGTCTATACCTTTCATAAGTCATGGGATTGTGTACAGGCAGTCTTAAACTCTGCCTATCCAGGAAAGCGAGTTTCAGTAGGAGGACAAGTGCCATGGACAGCATTGCTTGCAGGTTCTAATTTATTTTTCCCATACCGCACAGAAATGATTCCATTTTTAAGAAGAGCAGAAATGCCAGTCTGTGAATTTGCATTATTTATGGATTTCTTTCCAATTGGAACTTTATTTGCGATTTATGTGATGATAAGAAGGAACAAGGCAGACTGCTATTTAATTTTATTATTTCTCGTAGATAGTTTGTTTGCTTGTTATACACTTATACCATTTCCAGAGTGGTTAGCAAAGGTGACATTATTGAGCTTCAGCAGTTCAAATCGTGTTGCAGAGACGATAACATTTGTTCGTTTATTAGAGCTGTTTCGAGCAGTTGGATTGTATGCAAAACAAAAGTCAAGTATATATTTGCGGCAAAAAAATGTAAGAAATAGGAAAAAACGAAAACGAAGAAACGTAATTGATTATCGTTTGCTGAAAATAAAATTTATGATTACAGCTGTTTTATCTGTTATTACAGCAGTTATAATGGGAATCGTTAATCGTATTATACTATTAGATTATTTACGTATAATAGATACAATCATCATTATACTTGTATTTTTCTTTGTTGGTTTTCTTGTATGGAACAGCAATTATCGCCGTATCTTGACTGGATTTTGCGTACTTGTAATTGGAATTAGTCTTATTGTTGGAATGACGGTGAATCCACTTCAAAAAGGATTAAAACAAGTAAAAGAAAATCCTCTTGTTGTACAGATGAAGCAAATTGATCAGGAAGATCCTAGTATATGGATAACAGAGTATATGCAGTTCCCATATGGTAATATTCCATTGCTGGCAGGCGTTGCTTCATTGAATGCAACAAATGTTTATCCAAATGTGAATCAGTGGGCGATATTAGATTCGAATCGTACACAGGAAGAAATTTATAATCGTTATGCACATATTTGCATGAGACTTGTCAATGAATCAGCATCATTTACATTAAATGGAACAGACATGTTTACCGTTGATTTAAATCCACATGACTTGGCAAGACTTAATGTAAAATATATTTTGTCAAATCGAAATTTGGAGCAATTTACAGGAATCGATTATCAGTTTGAACGAAAGGCACAAATAGAACAATTTCAAATATATAAAGTCATTAGAAACTAGAGAGGAGCAGCAATGAAAACAGCAATTTTAAGAGTTTTGGGCGGGAATTCTCGGTGACTTGTCTCCGAGATGAAAGCCCGTTTTTTTTACCAAAAATTTGTTATTATATGTGTTGATAATAAATATTATAAATATTGAATTTATTGCCATATTGTGATATACTATCTATATGAAGAATAAATACATTCACGCAAGGACTTGCGTATATAACATCAATTATCCTATTGTTTGGTGTGTCAAATACCGAAGAAAGGTACTCACACCTCAAATCTGTGACAGACTGTATGAATTGGTTTCCTTTATTGCAGATGAAAAAGGCTTTACTGTGGTTGACTGCAAGGTCGGAGAAAGTGACCATGTGCA
>JALFSR010000106.1 GCA_022778745.1 Clostridiales bacterium | reverse complement strand
GAAGCATACATCACGCAAATGATAGAACTTATATTTGTGAGTGTGGTTTCCATATCCATAGAGACTTGCTTGGAGCAATGAACATAGGTAACTCAACTGAGTATGTTGGCGACAGTAAATCTGTCAGATATACTGCATAGGAACTATATGTTCTGCCCTATGATGGCTAATGGCATAGCCATAACACACAGTACGGACTACTAGAAATAGACGGTCTAGCCACAATATAGTGGCGGCTAGTGTGAACTCCCCTGCCTTTAGGCATGGGGAGATGTCAGATAAATAAGATAAGCAAACATTTGCACACAAGTACACTCTGTCCTATTCATTATTATGTATCACCGTTTGAATCCTCTCTCTTACCATCACTGCAATTTCATTCGTCTTCATTCCTTTGTATTCTTCATATGGAATTGGCTTTAAATAATGAATCTGTACTGTTACTGGCTGGATAGAGTGTGTATCGAATGCCTGATAAGAATTGATTAATGCAACTGGAACAATCGGACATTTTGCATTCACTGCACTTTTAAAGCTTCCGCCTTTAAAGTCAAGCAGCTCATTTTTATTTCTGCTTCTTGTACCCTCTGCAAAAATCAAATAATTTTTTCCCTCTTTTACTTCTGTTGTCATTTGCTTAATGACTTTTATTGAAGAACGTACATCTTCTCGATCAATGGACAGTCCTCTCAGCATCAGACGAACTTGTTTTACTAATACGACATCCGCCACTTCCTTTTTCATAACAACACGAAATATCTTTGGGCAGGATTCCAAAAATGCAAGTACATCAAATAAACCTTGATGATTTGGAAAAAATACAAATCCATCTTCTTCTGGAATATTCTCTACTCCATGTGCATCAATTATCACACGCCCTGCCTTATTTGCTTTTTGTGTCATCTTTTTCAGCAAAGCGAAACAGCGCGCATCGTCATAACGTTCTAAATGCCCACTATACCACCACACACGGAAAAAATAAACAGGTGCAATATAAAATAGTCGCAATATCATAAACGCAATTCGTTTCATTTTTTAATCCTCTTTATAATCTAATATTGCTGTCTCATACAGATTATTGCCTTGTGCATCAATAACTACTATGACAGGAAAATCTTCTACTTCAAGCTTACGAATCGCTTCTGTGCCAAAATCTTCATATGCAACCACTTCAGAATGAATGATTTTTTTGGAGAGAAGTGCCCCTGCTCCTCCAACAGCAGCAAAATACACAGCTCCATTGCGAATAATTGCATCCTTTACTGCCTGAGAGCGCTTTCCTTTTCCAATCATTGCACTCATCCCAAGATCTAATAATTTTGGAGCATATTTATCCATACGGCTTGCCGTTGTTGGACCTGCTGAACCGATTGGACGGCCCTCTCTTGCTGGAGACGGACCCATATAATAAATAATTGTATCATTCATATCAATTGGAAGGCATTCTCCCTTTGCCAACGCCTCATCCATACGCTTATGCGCAGCATCTCTTGCTGTGTAAATCGTACCTGTAATACGCACATAATCTCCTGCTTTTAATTGCTTTATTTTTTCCTTTGTCAATGGAGTCGTAATATATTGATCCATTTCATTCCCTCGCTTTCCTTCTCTGTTAGTATATATTATAATTGCTAACAAATTTTTATTTTCCTAATTGTCGTATCAATAGTCTTTTTTATAATACTCTTGTCACATGGCGATTTACATGACAGCAAATATTTACTGCAACTGGAAGTCCCGCAATATGTGTTGGATACGTCTCTACATTAACTGCAAACGCGGTCTGACTTCCGCCCAATCCTCCTGGTCCAATTCCCAGCTTGTTAATTTTTTCTAACAATTCTTGTTCTAACTCACTGACCCAAGGAATCTGAGGCTTATCCTTTAAGTTTCTTGTCAATGCTTTTTTTGCCATCCAGGCACATTTCTCAAATGTACCGCCAATACCAACACCAACAACCATTGGAGGACACGCATTTGGACCTGCATCTCGCACTGCTGTCAGCACCGCTTCCTTTACTCCTTCAATTCCGTCCGCTGGTTTTAACATAAATACACGGCTCATATTTTCACTTCCGAATCCTTTTGGAGCTACTGTAATTTCAATCTGGTCACCTGATACAATATCATAATGAATGACTGCTGGAGTATTATCTTTCGTATTTTCTCTTATAATTGGATCTTTTACAACAGACTTTCTTAAAAATCCTTCCACATATCCTTGACGAACGCCTTCATTTAATGCGTCTGTCAGACTTCCGCCTTCCACATGTACCTCTTGTCCTACTTTTACAAATAATACTGCCATACCAGTATCTTGACAAATTGGAATCATATCTTGTGCTGCAATCTGTAAGTTTTCTGCTAACTGCTCTAAAATCTGTGTACCAAGGGGAGATTTTTCAGATGCTTTTGCAGCTTCAAATACTTCTTTCATATCGGAAGACAAAAAATGATTTGCCTCGATACACATTTCCTTTACAGTTGCTGTAATCTCTGTGCATAAAATTGTTCTCATAAATCCATATTATCCTTTCTATTCATTCTGTATTCTATTGATGCTAATATTATCATATTCGATAATACCATGATAATCAAGTACTATCGTTTCGTTTCTTTTATTGTTTTCCTTATTATTTCGTAGTATAATAGCTGCTATGCAATGCATAAAATAAAAGCATATGCAAAGTCTGATTGTTCTATATATGTTCAACTATAAGAAAGGAGAGCGGTTTCATCAAATAAAGAGAAAACCGCAGACAAAAAATATGAAGGTATTATTAATCAATGGAAGTCCACATAAAAATGGCTGTACTTATACTGCACTTTCTGAAGTCGCTTCTCAATTAGAAGCAAATGGAATTGAAACAGAAATCTTCCACATCGGTATAAAACCAGTTCGAGGATGCATCGGATGCGGCGGATGCTCCAAAAACAATCATCGCTGCGTATTTGATGATGATACATTAAATGCTGGTTTAGATAAAGCTGCCGGTGCGGATGCATTTGTATTCGGTTCCCCTGTTTATTATGCTTCTCCAAATGGCTCTATGATCTCATTTTTAGATCGCTTCTTCTATGCAGGAAATGCCGCTGGATTATTTGCACATAAACCTGGTGCATCCGTTGTATCTGCAAGACGTGCTGGAACAACCGCATCATTAGATGTATTAAACAAATACTTTTTATTTGCAAATATGCCAATTGTATCAGCAAATTATTGGAATATGGTACATGGAAACAACCCAGAAGAAGTAAAACAGGACAAAGAAGGACTTCAAATTATGCGTCGTATCGCTGACAATATGGCATGGCTGCTGAAATGTATCGAAGCTGGAAAGAAGGCAGGTATCCATACTCCACAGGCAGAAGCAAAGATTAAAACAAGCTTCATCCGCTAATCCAGCTACTCATCACTTATCACTCCGCACATTTAAAGTGAAAGTAGTTTTGCTAGATTGTTAGATAAAAATAGACAAAATGAACAGGTCAAGCAGATTTGGATTATCCACTTGACCTGTCTGGCTAAAGGGCAATGTCATTAAGTTAGGATCGAGTAGGAGGCGGTGATTAACCGCCGTCCTCTCACACCACCGTGCGTACCGTTCGGTACACGGCGGTTTCAATAGTTGACGTGCACGGACTGATATGCTATGGCTAAATCATAGAAGCCACTGTTTATCAGTCTTTCTTTTGTCATGGCTCGCTTCACTGTTGTGAGGTTTGCGCAATACCAATGACCTCTTCGACTATTAGCCGCCATATGTGCATAATACTTTGGTATTCCCATCT
>JALFSR010000100.1 GCA_022778745.1 Clostridiales bacterium | reverse complement strand
ATCAACAATTATTATGAGCCTTTTTTCGGAAGCGGTGGGGTGTTTTTCCGATTGCAGAATGAAAATAAAATCAAAGGAAGTTCTTTTATAAATGATTATTCGAAATCATTGATGGATTTCTATTCTTCTGTTACGCATGATGGTTTTGCCGCAGAATTATCTCGTCTGTCAAATAAATGGAATGATATTCATAATTTTGCTGACGCTTTTGCAAAAAAATATGAGCAGGACTTTTTTGACTGCATAACAATTAATAAGGATAAGGCCAATGATTTCCTTGATAATGAAAAACTAAAATTTCTATATAATAAAGTTTCTGATTTAGAGAAAAATTTTAATTTTCACGGCTTTTCATTAATCAATAGTATAATCAAGTCATTAAATGATAAATGTTCCCGTTTCAGAAAAAAAAGCATTTCTTTATCGGAAACGGACGTAGCGTACAACAGTATAACTACAGCGATTTGCCAAGCCTTTTATTTTATTATCAGAGACATGTATAATGATTGGAATAATCATGGGCACGGAAAAGAATATACACAGGATGAACGCAGTGCACAATGGCTTTTTATTAGGGAATATTGCTTTGGCTCAATGTTCCGTTTTGGTCCTAAAGGGGATTTCAATGTACCTTATGGTGGATTATCCTATAATGGCAAATGTTTTGAGCGTAAGATCGAAAAAATAGTAGAGCCTGAGATTAAACATCTATTTAGAGGAGTGCACATGTATAATGATGACTTTGGTGCCTCCATATCCAAATGGGACTTTAATCAAAACGATTTCATGTTTCTTGACCCGCCGTATGATTCCAAATTTACAGATTATGACAATAACGGCTTTGGGAAAAAAGAACACATTAGACTAAAAGAAACCTTACAAAAATGCAACTGCAATTGGCTAATGGCTATCGGTAAAACAGACTTTATTGCAGACCTCTATAAGGAATATAATATTGCTGAATATGATAAGACATACATGTATCAGGCAAGGGGAGAATATGACAACAAACATACTACCCATCTCGTGATAACAAATTATTCATTATAATAATGGAGTCCTTGTGAAAATAAGGACTCTTTTTTATTTTTGGAAATTAAATAAAATTTTATTACATTTGCAATAGGAAAAAGTTAATTTTAAAAAATAGTTTATCTAAATTATGCAAAGAAGAAATAAAAAGGACAACGGTGGGATAGTTTATCTTCTTACGAATTCTTGTTATGAAAAAGAAAACACCTATAAATTTGGTATTACAATCAATCCTTTTGAGCGGAAAAGAATTCAAAAAAATTCTACACCACCGACACATCCTTTTTACAATAGAATTGTAATTTTTTCTCCTTATTACAAAAAGATAGAACGATGGCTTAAAGATAAATTCATGAAGGAAGGATACCTTCTGAAGGGTGATGGCGGTAAAGAATGGGTTAAAGCTGATTTTGATGATTTGCTCAACATTTATAAGGAAGCCCTTTTCTTGTTCCCTAAAACTGAAATGTGTTTCGGCGGAAGACGTTATAGATGCGAAAATGGGACAATTGAAAAACGGAAATTTCCGAACTGCAGACTTGACTTGCTTGGCATAATTGATGGGGAAGAAATCAAATGTATTCAAGATGGTAAATTGTTCAAGGTACAGGGCAACAAAATTGTTGTGGATGGCTCTATTATAACATTGACAAAATACATAAACCAATATCATAAAAGGAACGGGAATACTAATGAACATAACGGTTATCAGTATTTTACTTACAAAGGTGTTTTAATCTATGATATGTGGCAAAATCTTGTTGGAGTAAAATAAAAAAATAAAAAAGCCGTAGGAGAAAAAACCTGCGGCTTAACTTTTATCTCATACTTTGATTTTTAAAAAAAACTATTCGGTCTCCTTCGGATAATATTTGTCTACATAGGTATTCAACAGATTGAAATCATCTTTAAATTTCTCCTCTATCTCCTGACCGTCCAATAGACCGTGCTCTCCCTGCAGTACCAAATCCTTAGATAAAAATACAGGGTCTATATGACTCTTATATCCTGCATCAATTATGGTTTCATGAACCTCAAACATCGCAAGGCCATTATATATGGCCGTCTTGGTAGGAGAACATGTGTGAGTCAGACTGTTCGGATTACTGCGGTAATAATATCCTATATACGGAATGAATACCTCCCGCCTGCATTTCATGAGACATTTGAACATTGTAGGCGTGTCCTCTATATACCGCCTGTGACAATATCCGTCAGGGAAAAACAATTCCCTCCTGACAATTTTGTTGTTCAGATAATAGTTCGTCTGCTCCAACATGCGGTCAATCATCACCTGCTTGTCTGTAATGACACAGAAATCAATCCCTCTATATGTACCGTCGGCATCAATTTTACAGGAACAAATATTTTTGTTATTCTCCTCCGCAGCATTGATCATTTCCCTGTAAAAATCAGGATAAATATAATCATCCCCATCAACAAATGAAATCCATTCACCCGAAGAATGCCTCAAACCGTAATCCCTTGCATATCCTGCACCATGGTTTTCATCCAACATCAATATCTTGAGCCTCTCATCTGCCGAAAATTCCCTCCTAATATTCTCAATGCTGTCATCCGTAGAACAGTCATCCACAATGATAACCTCCAAATCCCTGTATGATTGATTTAAAACGGAGGATACCGCCTCTCTCAGCAGCCCTCCGTTATTGTAATTCGTTATTATCGTACTTATCATATAAAGCCCCTAATATAAAAAAATTAAATTGTAAAAAAAAATAATTAACTTTGTGGATTCCTTAATGAATTGGCATAAGTGTATATCTCCTTGCCATAAACCAATATTTTCTTGAAAAAATTCTTGAAATCCATCAAGTCTTTCTTGTATATCAATACGGCACTCTTTTTGTAATAATCAATGTCGGCCTCATTGATTTCTGATAATTTCTCAGCGGAAAACATATACTTATAGTTTTCACTCGGTCTTTGACTTATTATATAAGAATTTGTACTATATGACGGTTTATAAAATGCAAAAATAGGAAACAGTGTATCAAGAATAGTCTTTGGACGGTTTTCATCATTAATATCATCAGTTTTATCTTGCCATTCCCCATATTTAGTTACACCTGTAGTACTATACCACAAATCAGTAGATAATTTAAATGCATTCACCAAAGAAACATTGTTAATAAGAGAAGGATATGCCATAATATTAGAAAAAGTTACATCGTTTGCTTTGCCGTCTAATACAGGATAATAATAACTCCACATATCATTACGATTACTACTAGTTGAAGATAATGGATTGTATTCGCGTAGATATGATACTGGTGAGAAATTGTCGCCGTTTTTATTCATTTCACGTATCAGACTTGGCAGAAACCATGAACGGACAAATTTTACTATCGGTTCTTTTGCTCCATCAGAATAATCACTATAGGTAATACTTTTTATGACCTTAAAAACAGTATTGCCCATAGGATAAACAATTCCCAACGGCTCATCAGCAAGCTCAGGATGAGCAGCCACATCTGCATCAGAAGGCTTATACAAATCATACAGATATGTGCCATATCCGTCTAAAAGAGTAGCAGGGCCATTAGATGCCCCTCCTCCCTCAATGCCGTTTCTCAGGCAGTTAATTTTAATTTCCATGTTTTTTGTTTTTTAATTTTTTATAATTATTAATTCATTGAATGCTTCTTACTTGCACTCCATTATAAATATATATTCATTTTTTAAAAAGATAATCATAAAATATCCTAAATTCATTTGTCCCCTCTAAATGCTTGATTTTCAAATACTTAAAATATATAGCCTAAAGTATTCTTTAAGTGCTTGATATTTAGTTTGTTGCATGCAATACAAATTCATTGAAATCTCATTCCATTTTTTAATGTTTTGGTATGATTTTTGTATATGAAGGAAAGGTGGAAGAATGTGGAAAATTGTGGAATAAAAGGAAAAGAAGTGGCATTGGAAAATTAAAACTCCGTGTGTGATGTTTATTTAATTTTTGAAAAGTTGGCAAAGATTTAATTTTGCCTGTAGCAATATATCACGGGAAAAATAGTCTTAATTTTCAGGAGAGAATTTAATTTTAAAAACTGAACAATTTAGGAGAGAATTAATTTTGAAAAGGTAGCAAAGATTTAATTTTGGGCTGCGCCTTGCGATAAATTTTCCAACATTTTTTAAAAAATTAAATTTTTTTGTATAGTTTTTTCGCATTAAAATTAAATTTCAGATAGATAAAGATCAAAAAAGGGCAAAGAACAAGCAAATGCGACATTTAGAACATCAAAATTAAATTTTCCCCAATGTTTTTTCATAAAATAGCATAAAAAAGAGACATTTAGAACATTTTACAATAAAAATAGGGGTAAAATGGGGTATAAAACAGGCAAAAGCGACATTTAGAACATTAATTTTCCGCATCAATAAAAAAAGTGCGGTAATTTTTTAAAAATTAACGGTGTAATATCACTTTTAGAACATTTTTAGGTAGAAGAAAAAGATCAATAAAAGGTGAGATAATAGGGGAAGATGTGGAATAAAATTAATTTTTCATATATTTATAATGATAAAACCAAAGAGGTTAAAAATGAAGAAGATTGTAATTAGTATGGCTATGGCAGCAATGATGGTTGCCATGGTCTCCTGTGGCGGGAGAAAGCCAAAGGCTGAGGTTGCTGTTAGTGACAGCACAGTAGTAGTTGCAGACAGTGTTGCTGCAGATAGTGTCAGAGTTGACAGTACTGAAGTATCTCAGCAGTAGGGTACTCAATCGAGTATCTGTGTGCGCGTAGGGCGCATGATGGAATGGTTGTCCGTGATGAGCGGGCAATTTTTTTTTGTATATAGGGGTTAAGGAAAATTAAATTTCGGTTATAGGCATATATAAAAAATACCCATCAGGCGGGTAATATATTTTTTTGCCTAATGGGTAGTGATTATGGAAAATAACAAAATTAATTTTTTACTGTTCAGGATTCTTGATAGTTTGTAGGGAATCCAATTGAGTAAAGTTTTTAGTTTTGTTTATTGTTATAGCAGTTGCTTGGGTGGCGGTAGATTTAATTTTATTGATACCATCTTCCACGACCGTACTGCAATCTTTAGCTATATCTCCTGAGGGGTTAAAATCAAGGAGATAGGCTATTATGGTAGTTATAGTTCCGAAAAACATAGAAAATTAAGGAAATCCTAGATCCTCTAATGTCCTTCATTTTTTTCCTGCTTCATCCTGTCACTACTTTTTAGGTGGCACCACGTGCCACGATCATCCATAGTTGGACAGTCCGCAGGCGTGAATTCGGGCGAACTCAGCCCTATTATATTTCTTAAACCCTCGTCAAGGATATTCAACGCAGCGTTGTAGTCCCTATTTGGATATATGCGTATTTTGATTGCCTTGAGCATGATAGAAAGTCTAAGTCTTATATATAAATATAATTTATGGTTCCGAAAAGACAACAAAGATGTGAAAAAACTAAACGTTTTTTCACCACTTTGCCGTCAATTCAGTGAATGTTTATAATACCTGCGAGGAGGACAACAAATTTAATTATTGATTTCATCAGTAATATTTTTATAATATAGTTTAAAAATTAAAATTTGGACTAATATGATCGCACATGATACTCAATTGAGTATTTATATAGTAAGTGGGGATATATTAGGCATAGGGGTTCAGATAGGGGTAGAGGTATTCATTTTGCCAAGCGGGGTCATTGATATTATTATAGGCATCGAGCATGGAGTATGGCAGTTTATCCACATTATCTGCCTCAACGATCATATTAGCGAGATTAAGGTCGATGGCGTAGTTATAGAAAGCGTCCTCACCGTTATCAAAGAATTGATTTTTATAGTTAGCCCATTTATTAGGATGGGAGGAGATATTAAGATTAATTTCGGTATCGAAGAACATGATGGCATAGACTCTTTGTTTTTTTTTCTTTTGTTCTTCTGTAAAGTTAGCAGCGACTTCTTTTTTATATGCTTCCAAGATTTGTTTTTGATTATATTTAGTATTCATAGTAAAAATTAAAAAACAGGTTTATTTTAATATTTATTCAAATTAGATTTTTTATTTCAATTATACAAAAAAATTAAAATTTGTTTAATAGTTTAGGTACGAGATTATCGTATAAATCGGCATCACTTTTTTGGAGGGATATAGCCGTTATAAACTATTAGGATATGTTAATATTAGGGGTTATTATACTCAGTTGAGTATAATGTATTGTTTAAAGAAATTTGGAAAGAAATAAAACGTTTTTCTTTTTAAAATTTCTTTCAGTAATGTTAACATTAATTTTAATTTTTTAGTGGAGCATTAATTTTATTTCATCATTATAATTATCGTTGATATAGTTCAGCAATTTAATTTTATTGCTGTTGTCAAGGGAGCAATAGAATGTAAAGAAATCATCTGCATGGCTTGTATATTTGTCGAGCATAAAATCCCTATCGTCAAACCAAAGGTCAAGGATAAACTTTGGGTAGGCGGTTTTTTCGGAATTGGAGTTAAGCGTGCCTGCCCATTTAAAATTAAAACTGAAGGATATCAATTTGTTCATTGCTTCCAATCTAATATTTTTTTCTTCCATATAGCAAGATTTATTTTAATAGTGATGCAAAGATAGTAAAAAGATTTAATTTTTCAAAGCGATCCAATAAAACGTTTTAAACTTTTTTAGTATATAGGGGCAAAATTAAATTTGGAATATTAAAGAAAGATTTTATTTTATAGGATAATGGTATTATTGATTAAAACGTTTTATATAAGTGTATGTGTTGGAGTATACTCTCCTGCCCATTCAATGTAGATTGGAGTATACTCTCCTACTACATTAAAAAAATGTTCAGCCCTTATTGGAAATTTAATTCCTAAAATATCATATTATTTTAACATGGTGGACTTCTCATAAAACCTCCTTTTACTAATTTATTTCTTTTATGCAAAGATAGTAAAAAATAACGAGAATACAAAATTAATTTTAGGTTATATAATTAAAGGGATTATTCTATAAAATAAAAAATTGTTTTTAATTTCCAAATTTAATTTTTAATATTTTTTCTATGATTATTGAGTAGATATATGGGTTAATATTATAGAGGGGGAATTTTCCAAAATAGATAGGAAAACGATTTAAAATTAATGTTCGGCCATATAGTAGTATAGTTATATAGGTTAATGGGTGATAGTTAAAAATAAAACGATTTAGGATATATCAGCAATAGGGGGTATAAAAAAACGGAACACTAATAAGATAGTATTCCGTTTTTAAATTTATGTTATTAGCCTATAATGTTTTTAGGCTCTCATGGGATATTTACACGTTTCGGATGAAAAGTAAAAGGCATTATCTTCTGTAAGAATAATGTGGTCAATTAAACTGATATCGAAAAGTTGTAAGGCTTTTCTCAATCTTTCAGTTGTATCCACGTCAGCCCTGCTCGGCTTTGGGCTACCGCTTGGATGATTGTGGCATAGAATTACGCCACTACTGAATGTATCGAGCGCGGCTTTTGTAATCATTTTAATATCCATTGTAGTAGAATCAATGCCACCCTGTGAAACTTTATAATAGCCCACAACCTTATTTCTTCTATTAACGAGAAGCGCAATACACACCTCACAGATACCAAGGTCGATATTTTCCGCTGCATAGATATTACGTAGGATATTTTCTGCTTGTATATCTTGCATAATAGATTTGTCCTCATTATAGGACAATTTAGGCTCATTCAGTCTTTCACATTTAAAAATGTGGTTGTAGATAAGATTTGTTTCCATAATCAAAAATTAAATTTTTAGCTGTTGTTTATTGTTGTATTTCTGTACTGCAAATGTAGGCAAAAAGTTCGGAATAAAAAAATAAATTTGCAATTATTTTTAAAATTAATGATTATGGGATTATTCTATAAAATAGAAAAAAAAATTAAGAAAACCAAATTTAATTATAAAAAAAAGCACCACACCTATTTTTTAATTTTTATATAGGCATGGTGCGGGATGTTATCTACTCATCCAAAATTGGGCAACTTCCAACATATGGGATGTTAATGCTCCACATATTGAATCCTCGCAGTTCTTTAGACATTTTATCGAACTCGTCCCATTTGGCAATGAACGTATCTATCTTCGATTCAATTTCGTTCAATATCTTTATATTCTGTTCAAGGAGTTCCTTGTAATAGGTCAGCATTTTTATACAAGCGTCCTTGTTTCTCATAACACCGCTATCATAGAATCTTGGGCAAATGGTTGTTGGTGTCATCACCCAGTCTTTCGTCCATACGTATTCATAATTAGTATAAGCAATTCTAATGCCAATACTATCGGAATATGGATGGCATAAACGAACAATAATTTCTTTTTCTTTCAGTTCCTCATTGATAGCATCGAACCATTTTGTTCCGAAACGTTTGCCATTTTCGGGGAGTTTCGTTAAAATCAAATCTATGGTATCGACAAATTTCTCATAGACTTTTGTTTGTTTTTTTACTAAATTAAGGTAATCTTTCTTTTCATAAAATTCGTTCATAGTATCAAATTGTTTTTATTGTTTTACACTGCAAATTTAATAAAAGTTTTGATAAGTACAAAATTAAACATCTTTTCTACGGGGGAGTTTTTTATATACGTCCTTTTCAGTAACGTCTATTGTCACATAGGACGTCCCATTCGTTATGTGATAATGACTGCCACGTATGTATGTTGTATCATTTGCATCAAAATAACTATGCAGGTATTTTTCATATAATTTGTCAGCCCACGTTTTTGCAATATCAATGTTTTCAAATACGTCTATATTACAAAAAGGACAACTTGCATATTTGCCAAAGGCAATTACTAAATACATTTTCATGATGCTCAATGTTTTTAATTATTATCTTTTTACAATGCAAATGTAGACATTTTTTGAGAAACCGCAAAATTTAATTTTCGGTAGCCTTTTTAATTTTCTCCAAAATATCCATTGCGGTCATGTCGGAGTTGATTGTAATGGTAATTGTATACTCTTTGGGCGTTTCCTTTTTCTCGTCCTCGAATGTGCAGACCTTATAGTTTTTCACCATATTCTTATTGGCATTAAATGCTTCTGCTTCGGTTGCATATCCCACAGACATTAATGGTTTTGTTTCTCTTGATACTACAAGTCCGTCATTGTAGAACATCATTGTTCTATAACAATTTTTAGTTATTTTTGGCTGATTTTGGAAAATTTCCCAATACTTGACATCTAAAGTATTATAACTTCCGTGGTCAAGATATCCCATAATATAACCCTTTGTATAGATAGGGAGATTTACTATATCAATAACCTTTCGTGATACAATGCCATTCTTTACATCCTCAATTGAATTATAGACGGGTAGCCAATTAAATCTATCTCCAATGGCGAAGCGTACTCTGATTCGGTTATTTTCGGAAGTATCAATAAAGAACATTACATTCCCATTCAAATCATCATTATTGTTGGCTGACGTTGCAACACCTTTAAGGTTAAATTGAAAAGCATTACTGCCCAAATCGATATAAGATTTGTCAAGTCTTATTGCCACGATTTCTTTTTGATAAATGACATAAAATACATCGCCATTTTTGAAATTAGGTACGAGGATTTGGCTATCACTCCAATTTATTTTGCTCTCATTCATAATTAAAAAATTGTTTTTAGTTTTGTTAAACTTAATTCTTATCTTTCTTACGATGCAAAGATATACAAAAAGTTTGGAACAAAAAAATAAAAATCGTTTTAATAGAGAAAAATTTTTATAGGCAGGAAAAGGGGCTATTATCCTATAAAATAAAAAATTATTTTTAGTTTCCAAATTTAATTGTATAAAAACAAAGGGAAACCGAAAATTAAATTTCAGTTTCCCAATGCAACAAAAACATTTTCAATTATGAATTTAATTCCAATTAACGATTTTCGGCTCGGATTCCACGAAATTGCAGTTGTCTGACGGAATTGGCTTATCAAGGTCTTCCAAAGCCTTTTTCTTGGCTTCCTGCCAATTCTTCGCATCTACGTCAATAACAAACTTGCGCACAATCACTGCCTTTACCTTATAGGACTTTTTGAGGTGCTTGTCAATCAGCGCATCAATACCAAGTTTCTTGCGGTATTCATTAATAGTTTCCATGTCGTTATGATAGATTTTATCCAATACGGGATAGTCAAGGCAGTTTACTTCCTCTAAAAGAGATTCAAGTGTTGTTTGGTCTATTGCTTTCATCAGTTCGGTCGTGATGAGGGTGTCTTGGCAAACATTCAAAAAATGTTCATCGAACAAATCGCACACAAGGCTATACAAAGTATTATTATTATATAGGGCAAAGATTTTTTGCAGGCTACTTTCATCCTCGGGGTTATACAATTTATAAATTGCATAAAAAATGAAGTCAGTCGACATTTCTTTGTCAACGGGCAGGAACTCTTCAAGGAACTCGGTTTCCAAGCCTTTAATGATTGTCTCCAAAATAGCGGATGCATTCTTTCTGTCAATTCTTACATTGACATACTGGGCTTCTTTTACTTCCTCCATTTTATTTTCTGTGTTTTCTTTTGGTTTTGGTTTGTGTTCAAGTTCACAACCATAATAGTTCTCATCGTCAGCAGGGCAATAAAACGGATAATCCACGTCCTTATTGATTTCATAGCATACATCGTCCTTGTTTGCCGAAGTCCACATGCCCTCAAAAATCGGGTAGAGATGCTCTCTGCTTTCATCGTGGATTACATTATCGCTTTCGTCACGTACCACGCAATAATCTGAATAGACTTCCATAATTACACACCATTTGTCATTTGCTACATTATAGCACCTGCAGCCTACTACCTGTTTGTCCAAGTTCTTTAAATCCTTTGTTTCCATAATCAAATAATGTTTTAAATGTTGATATTAATTGTTTGTAATTCTCTTACAATGCAAATGTAATAAAAGTTTTTATTTCTGCAAAATTAATTTTTATTTATTTTTGGGCGTAACGCATCATAAATTCTCAACAAATCGGTGTAGTCAAGTTTATCAATGTTTTGTGCCAAGATTGCAAGCCTATTCTTTGAATCCTCGATAAGATTATTTTCAATCATATCATCAAGCATTGCTCCAATAGAGTTGTCTTCCAAGGCGTTCATAAAGTCGTTCAAGGCTCTTTCTCCCTCACCGAATTTGCTATGAATATAGTCAGCAATAAAATTGTTACGCCCCATTTTGGCATTGAATTTGTCTTCAAACAGACGTGTCATATACTTGACGAAATAGTCTATAGTTTCATGGTTTTCCGTTTTCAACACTTCATGGGTAACATCATCCTCTTCAAAATATTCGTTATAGTTAGGGGAATAGTATGGTGATGAAATATTAATAGCGGCATTATAGCAAACACTATATCTCGGGTTCGTTTTGAGACGTACTCCGTCGGCATTTGGGCAAAGAAGTTCCATTCTGATATGATAGGAACTGCCCGTTCTCTCATCCTCAACCTTACATACCTCTTTATCCTTATCAACATGGATGATTTTTACCCATTCATTATCATAGAGGCTATATGCGTCTGCACCTGCAATGAATTTGTCAAGATTTTTAATGTTGCTCATAATTCCTAATGTTTTATTTGTTACTGCAAAGTTAATAAAAAGTCTTGAAACTACAAAATTAAATTTATGTTTTTTATTTTGTTATTATTTAACTTTCAACACTGCAAATGTAATAATAAACTTTGGAATAAAAAAATAAAAATCGTTTTAATAGGCAAAAATTTTTATAAAGGGAAAATATCCATTATTCTATAAAATAAAAAAAGATTTTAAATTACCAAATAAAAAATAGGGAAACAATTTGATTTTGTCTCCCTATATCCTTATGGTATGTATAGTATTGCCCTATGCGATAACTCCGTATTTCTCCTCTGCATTTTTCAAGATTACCGCCCATACGTGTTTTCTCAAAAATGCTTCAGCATCATCTGCCAACGGGTAATAGATATTTGGGCACTCGGGGTCATCCCCCTCAGTAATATCAGCATACTCGTAATAGATATTGCCCTCATCGTCGTAGCACTTGTCAAAACGCACTCCGTATTCATTCTTCTTAGC
This sequence comes from Clostridiales bacterium, assembly GCA_022778745.1. Lineage (GTDB taxonomy): Bacteria > Bacillota > Clostridia > Lachnospirales > Lachnospiraceae > Fimimorpha. The sequence continues at coordinate 35,564 of JALFSR010000100.1, read as the reverse complement.
ATTGCCTATCATTTCGATAATAGCCATAGGACTATTTGTTGCAAGTAGAGCAGTGGCAAACCCCTCGCCATAATTCTCCTTAAGGGATGCAATGTCCGTAGCAATCGCATAATTGAAAATACGGGTTTCCTCGGATGTTAATTTTTCCGTGTTGAGGACGAAATCAATCAGTGTCGGAAGTGTAATATAACTATCATCGTTAAAAACACTGAACACGCTTTCTATATCATGCATACCAAAGCGGATTTTCATCATATCGCGGACGTGAACTTCAAGTATTCTTACCATTCTATCAATGGTAGTTTCAGCATTACATTCGCCCTTCAAAATTTCAATAAGGGTATCTTCAAGCCTTTTTGAAATTGTATCATACTCATTAAACATGATGCCGATAGCAATACGATACGCAAGCATGGTCGGTGTTTCATTCCCGTTGAGGTTACCGAAAATCTTGAAACTTGCGGTGTTCTTCTTCAAGGCTTCTTCAACCTCATAATTTTTTTCTGTTAAATCAATTTTCTTCATAATCGGAATGTTTATTTCTCTTGTGCAAAGTTAATAAAAGTTTTGATAACTACAAAATTTAATTTTGATTATTTTAGGTATTTATCGAAAAATTCAAATTTGAATCCCGTAAGTTTGTTGCTTGTTGTAGTTAACACGTTATTCATAGGTATTTTTTTTCGGTCACGATATGGAATTAGCCATCCTCTTGTCTCCATACTTGCCCAATAGTTCTCGGGGGCATTTTTAACTACACGTACCTCGACACCTCTAAAGCCTACTCTATCCTTTTCAGAGTTGCGGTACTGCTTTTCCTCGCAAGGAAATGAAAGCACAAGAACATTCTCATATTCAAATTTGCTTTCCATTTTCAACGTATCGTCGAAATTATTGACAAAGGTTCTGACATAATCAGTAACTTCCTTGATTTCCTCATCACTAAATTTTATACCCATAATCCTTAATGTTTAATTGTTGAACTTGTTTTGTTTCCTTTACACTTGCAAATGTAGTCAAAGTTTTTGGAACTGCAAAATTTAATTTTATATAAATCGTTTTATAAACTTATTGAAGCTGTTGGTACTATTATTCTATAAAATAAAAAAAGATTTGAAAATACCAAAAAAAAGTTGAGGACAAGAAGAAAAATTCCTCTTATCCTCTACAACTAAAACAAAAAATATACTATGAAAACATTTTAAGCAGATTTGATTTTATCCCTTGCATTATCCACTGCGGACTTGATAATCTCATCAATGGTTTCCTTGCGAAGTCTATCACAAAGTGTCTTCATGCTACCGATAGGGAACTTGTCGGGATTATAATGCTCATTGTACATCAATAGCAATGTAATTCCTTTACGAATAGCCGTTGAATCCTGCCTTAACTGAACGTCATTAGAAAGCAGGTCTTTCTTTGTTGCCCGCGCCTTTTTGCTATTCCCGTCTGTTTCGATTTTACCCTCAACTCTTTCGGCAAGTTCAAGCAACTCTTTTACTGCCCCGTCCTTGTCGTCCTTTCCGTGTGCGGAATAAATCTGCCTTACAAGTACTCCGCTAACTTTTCCGTCCGCAATAAGTTTTTGGATTCTCTCATCGCGGTTGAGGTGTCCCAAGCAATAGTTCACCTTACTATGCTTTCCGCCTGCAATCTTCTCCGCAATCTCTTCCTTGGTCATGCCCTCATCAAGAAGTTTCTTGTAGGCAATAGCCAACTCCATTTCATTGAATCCCTTTCCCTCGTTCCTAATAATCTGCTGAACGAGAAGCGCCTTTTGGTCTGCGGATTTAGGCTGAAACAATGCAGGTATTCTGTCAACGGACACACCTCTGTCCAATAGGCTCATAACTGCCCTATATCGTCTCTCTCCGTCAATTAAGCGGTATTTCTCGTTTCCGTCCTCATCCTTGAACGGAACAACCGAAATAGGATTCAATACTCCGTTTTCCTCTATTTGTTTGGCAAGGGTATCAATGTCGCCAAAGTCCTCTCTTGAATTGAACCCGTCCTCAACGACAATGTTGCGTGGGTCAATCTTGTAAATGTCTGTCTTCGTTGTCTTGTTTGTCTCCATAATCAAATAATGTTTTTTAGTTTTACGATGCAAAGATAACAATAAACTTCGGAATAAAAAAATTAATTTTTCAAATAATCCTCAATAATAGTTTCCTTGATAGCCGACTTCACTTCTTTCAGTTCATTGATAGTAAGTTCGTCCAAAGGGAATACCCATGAATTGTCCATGCTTGCCACGCAAACCTCGTTATCGTCAATCAGAAGCCTATCGCACATAACCTTATCAATCTCAATAGGACTGAATATAGCAATCTTACCACCACTCACTATATTGGTAAGTTGGTTTTTTAATGTAGTTTTATTAATAGCCATATAAATTTAATTTTAGCCGATTAGTTCTTTTGCACTAATATAGGTATGCTCCCAATAGTCGTCAGTCTCATCTGCGATGAAATAACTATTATCGTCTTTTTCTATTGTGCAGTTTTTCTTATCCGCACGCATGAAATGCCCATGGCCAAGAATTTCCTTAATGTTCTCTTCCTTTTTTTTCTCTGCGGCTTCAAGAGTACGGCAGGGAGTTGCATTAAAAAGGCGTTCTCCGTCCACATTGCTCTCCCACATTACGAGGTAGATTTTTTCGTTTGTCTTTTCCATAATCAATGTTGTTTTAATTGTTAAACTTGTTTTGTTTCCTTTACACTTGCAAATGTAATAAAAGTTTTGTTAACTACAAAATTTAATTTTATATAAATCGTTTTAGTCAACGTTGAGGTTGTTGGTAGGATTATTCTATAAAATAAAAAAATAATTGGCATAAACAAAAAAAATGTACCTACATTTTTGGTATAGATACATTTATCTTCCTTGTTGGTACTCAACCGAGTATATTATGATACTACTTCAAGTACCCATTTGCCGATTGCTGTCCAATCCTTGTATTTACATCCTCTCACAAACCATTTGCCCTCCTCGTTCCTAAAGTATTGATATTCCTCGGACAAAACAAACATCTTGTCACTAAACCTAGGCTTGCAGTCTTCCCAATCCTCGTCTCTCCATGCGTGATAAGGCACTCCCGTTGAGGACATATCTCCGCCTGCAATGAGGTGTTCCATTACATAGTCAAAATCCTTGTCCAAGAATCCCTCGTAAATATCTGCGCCAAGACCTTCGGGATATCCGTCAAAGTGATGATATACCTCAACAAAATTCGCATCCTTGGGGATTGTCACCTCGGGCGTGTCATATGGCAGTCTTTTCTCTGCATTAGTGTCTTTAATGAACTTGTAGGTCTTTCCCCTTTTCTCCTGCGGTATTGCTACCATAATTGTACTACGTGTTGACATAATATTTAATATTTTTTAATTTTACGTTTGCAAATATAATAAAAAGTTTTTGGACTACCAAATTTTATTTCTCATAAAAATGTTTTGCCCATTCCTTGTAGGAAACTTTATGGGATTGCAGTTCGCTATCAGAAAGTATCTGTCCCATGAAACGTTTTATTTCCCTTATTTTAGGCTTTTTGGTGAAACTGATTAAGTTGATAAGTTCATCACTGCCGTATGTCACTGAATGAAGCCTTGCTGATAAATAAATCGGTTTACCTTTATTTTCTTTCTTTGCCTGCGCCCAAGATGTATATCGCCAAAGTTCTTCGTCTTGCCAAGTAAAGTACACATAATAAAGTGTTCCGTTATTGTAATACGTTGTCATAACTAATAGATGTTTTAATTGTTTCCTATGATGCAAATGTAATAAAAAACTTTAAAATAAAAAAATAAATTTTGATTTGGTTTTTACAAAAGTTTTTTTATTTTATAGGATAATAGGCACTTTACCAAAAACGTTTTATATAAGTGTGTATATTGGAGTCTACTCTCCTATCCATTTTGTTTGTAATGGAGTATACTCTCCTACTACATTAAAAAATGTTCAGCCCTTGTCGAGAATTTAATCTCTAAAAATATATCCTATGTTTTTGGTGGGTCTCTCATATTTCCTCCTTTCTTATGGTGCAAATATAATGAAAAAGGTTGGTTCTGCAAAATTTATTTACAAAAAAAAAGGGAAACTTTTTAAGTTCCCCTTGCTTGGCTATTGTCAGCCTTATTTCCACGCCCCTTTGCTCTCGGCAATAATCTTCTCTGCAAGTTCAAGAGCGGTCGTGTTCTTCGTGATTTCAACCGAAATGGTCTTTTTCTCCTCTTTCTTCGGCTCATCATCAAAGTCGACAACTTCCATTTCGTTTTTTCGCCTTTCAAGAAACGCAACGACTTCTTCCTCTGATTTGAAGCTGCAATTCGGTTCGGGAGTCAAATCGTTTTTGAGAAGTCGATACCCGTCCTCATATAACTCTACTTTCCTAAAGATTTTATTGACAATCGTAGGAGTTAAAGTTTCCCTATTGTAATCCCATTGTCTTGTCGAAATGCCATCACAACCGAACTGAATACTCTCAAAACCTTTTGTAAAGCAATGTAAAGCATATAGGTTCACACTTTCGGAAAACTTTATTCCGCGCTTTGCGTCTTCCAATGTCTTGTAAAAACAAGTAAATATGGTATCGTATAGGTTTGCATTAAGCGAAAAGTAATCTCCTCTCTGGTAAGATATTCGGCACTTGTTGCTCTTGCCGAACTGAATGTTTATTCCTTTAGGAAACTCCAAATCGCATACAATATCTCTGCAATCATTTTGCTGACTAAGCACGATATAAGGATTCTTAATCCTTACTGCAAGAAATTTGTTCTGATTGACAACATAAAATACGTCTCCTGCCTTAATGTTCGGCACATGTACTATTGGAATGCTCATAATTTATAAATGTTTTAATTGTTAAACTTGTTTTGTTTCCTTTACACTTGCAAATGTAATAAAAGTTTTGTTAACTGCAAAATTTAATTTTAATTAAATCGTTTTAGTAGATAAATTTAATTTTGGGAGTATTATCCTATAAAATAACAAAAAAAATTAAATCTCCAAATCTTTTTTCAAGATATCAGAGATTTTTTCTCTTTTATATTTCTTTTTATTTTTGAAAACCCTTGCAGGATAGAATCCGTATTCCTCCCGTGAAGCCTTTTTCATCGCTTCTGCCACGCCTTTAGGCGGATTGTGGTGCTTTCTCTTGTGTCCCATAATATAATTCAAAATAGGGGCGGAAAAACATTGAATCTTCCGCCCACGTTTAATAATTAAACAACAAATCAGATATGACAATCCATGATATAGACGTTTGTTTCGGGGTCTATCTTGGCAAGTGCTTCATCCACCCTTTTGTTATATTCTTTTGCAGGAGTTTCGTTATAAGTGACCGCGAACCAACCCACCTCGTACTGGGCAATCCACTCATCGTCAGTGACAATCTGTGAAATTGGATAGGTAGTTTTGTCTACGTATTCCTGCTCGGTACACATAAATTCATCTGGATTACCCCAACGGCATATATTTTCTGCATAGGCTTTAACATCGGGCTGATTCCAATAAAGTTGCCGGTTTCCCTCTTTTTTAGAAAAGTCTTCCCCATACTCTTTCTTGAACATATCCCAAGTCTTAAAGTTGGGTTCGTGTCCCAATACCTCAACGTATTTTCGGTAGGCTTTCCGTCTTCTTTCTTTCTCTTTTTCAAACATTGCAGGAAAATCAAGATACTTCAGTTTAATTGTATTGGTGTCTCGAATATGTTCGTATTCTTTCTTAAATACGATATCATTCTCCTCACTATTACCACTGAAGTATGTCTGTTCTCCATAGTAATCGTATTTGGCGTTAGGGTTATAGAATCGTATTGCTCTTACAAGTTCGTTGCCGTTAAAACGGGCATAATCCTGCTTGTCTCGGATGTCTCTCTGCTCCTCCTCGTCAGTTGTGACGATATCAAAGTCCTCATCCTTTAGTTCTTTCTTTGTCTTGCCTGCATAATTGCTTGTGTGGTCTATCGGCTCAAAAAAGTCTTGGTCGGTCTCACAATACGGCTCAAGTGCCCTTGCGTAATCATTGGAAATTACTACTGCTCTAAAATGTGTCATAATTCTTAATTTTTTTTGTTTTACACTTGCAAATATAATAAAAACTTTTGAATCTGCAAAATCAAATTTAATCTGTAAGACTGATTTTCTTTCCGTCAATGGTTTCGCTGATAATACTAATCTTGACGAATGATGCATTTGTTTCCGAATGGTCGTAACGGCAGAAGTAATATTCCTCATCGTTGTCCTCATCATCCGCATGATAGTTTTCCATTATCTCTTTCTTTAACTTAGCATAATGCTTAAATGCGTTCTCCTTATCTGCATAAACATATGCACTTGTGGTATCACGTTTTGCAAAGTGAGCCGTAAGCAGGTAAATTCTTTTCTGTTCCATAATCATCAATGTTTCTTGTTACTGCAAATGTAATAAAAACTTTCGGAATAAAAAAATTAATTATACGCCCATTGTCCATTTACGATAATTCGGTACTTTCATATCATGCATCCTGCAATACTTGTTATATAGACTTCTTGCTTTCACCCAATTCTTTTCGGCAGGAATAATTTTCCCGTCTTCGTCCTTGTAGTTTAAGAAAACACCGTCACTGCAAAACTTAAATGAATCTCCAAAATTGTCTTTAAGGATAATCAGACAAAGGCATACTGCCAAGTCATAAGGTCGTCTTGCGGTCTTGCAGAAATGAAAACCCAAATCTTCTGCATTAACGGCAAACGTTTCGTAAGCCTCGTTCCTTTCCGCATCACCATTAAAGGAAATACCATATTTGCCCGTTATAATAGGCTTTCCCTCGCCATATGACCCTTTAAGCCTTTTTGCTACCATTGGAAATGTTCCAAATACATCCTTGACATTTTTTGCAACTTCTTCCATTTGTTCTTTGGTGATGAACTTTGTGAATTTGAAATAATGTGTATAGCCCATAATCCTTAATGTTTTAATTGTTAATCTTGTTTTGTTCCTTTACTTCTGCAAATGTAAGCAAAAAAATCAAAACTGCAAAATTTATTTGTACTTTTTTAATAAAAAAATATTAAAAATTAAATTTGGAAATGTCAGATAAAATTTTATTTTATAGGTTAATAGGCTATACTACCTTTAGTTCTTGTTGAGGTATTATTCTATAAAATAAAAAAAGTTTTGACAATTCCAAATAAAAATGAGGATTGGAAACTTTTAATTTTTCCCAACCCTCAAATCGTGGTTTATTTCTCCATTGGTTTCAACTCTTGATTAAAGAGTTTCCATAGGGCAGAACTGAAGTCGATATCGTCAAATTCAGTGCCATATTGGTACATTTCTGTATTGGCTATGTCACGTCCTGTACTACAACGATATGGGATTTCTTCACCCTTCACCCACATTGTTGCAGAATACTGAAAAGGCGGTGCGCTTTCGTAATCCTTTTCGGGTTTCGTTTTGTCCTTGACTTCCATTTTACACCAATCGAAGTTTTCAAGATAGCCGTCAGTCTTGTCTATTATAAGACTAATGCCGTTAAAAGATATCCTACTCTTGCTAACATTTCTAAACTTTCTTGTCTTGTCTGCCGTAAATGAAATAAAGAGCATCCCGTCTATCTTATAAGAGACATTTATTTTCAACGTATTGTCATATTTCTCCACAAGGGCAGAAATGCGTTTGACAAATTCTTGTTTTTCTTCCTCCGATATGGGGAGGGAATTCTTGCTGATAAAATTTCCGAACTTTGCCATAATGCCTTAATTTTTTTACACCGCGAAGATAATAAAAGTTCTGCTAAATACAAAATTAAATTTCAGTTAAATCGGTTTATTCCTCAAAATACTCATTGGGAATTGATATGTAGGCCGTACCGATTAACAACCCGATAATAAATGTTGTCATAACTCTTAATGTTTTATTGTTTCTTAACTACTGCAAATATAATCAAAACCATTGAAATAAAAAAATTAATTTTCGTATAAATCGTTTTAATAAATGTTGAGGCCTGTCGGCTCTATTATTCTATAAAATAAAATATTTCTTGGTATTTCCAAATCTTTTTTATATAAAAAACCACTCCACAAACATTTCCTGCTTGCAGAGTGGCACTTCAATAAAATAAAAGTATGGTCACAAATAACTTGATTTTGTCAAAAATTTTTTTATTTTTTGGCAAGTCAATTTGAAATTGTAGGCTGTGCTAACCACGGGACTGACAACAAATATGATTTGTGCAAACCAACAATCAAGGGAAAGTTAATTTACAAACGTCTTCTTATCAAAAGAAAATAGCGCAATTATTTTTTGCGAATTAAAATTCTAAAATAAGGGCATTTTCCATTGACACAAAGGTCTTTATCATCATCGCCCTTACGGAACTTGACAATTTCAAATTGACTTGGGTTGTACCTATATAAAAATGTAATTGGAACGCCCATAATCCCGTCATAGTCCTTTGGGATTTCACAGACTTTTGAAACCTCTATTGCATCATAGTTGTCATATTTTGGAAATTCTTCTGGTGTGTATTTTTTATAAAGGATAATTTCTTCGTGGCGTTTCTTAATATCAAGGTTGGTAAACCAACAAATACTGCCGAATTTCGCAATAATTTCACCATTTGGAAGAACCTCACAATTTTTGTTCGTGACTTGCGGTACTCTAAATGTTTTTACCATATTGTTGCCCGTCCAAAGTTTATTTTCCTTAATCAACGGGAAAATTTCCTTATATGTGATTGCGTTTTGGTTTCCAATAACAAGAAACTTCTTATTGTACTGAACCAATGTGGCAATATACTCTCTGAAAAGACTGAAAGGTGGATTTGTAACCACGATATCGGCTTCTTTCAAAAGTTCAATACATTCCTTGCTCCTAAAGTCTCCATTACCCTTGAGTTCGCTAACCTTAACTTCATTGTCGTCAAGTTTGCCGTTGCTGTTTGTATCACCCTCATAAACCAATAGAGAGCCGTGTCCGTCTTCATTATAGGACGTAGTAACCAACTTTTTCACTCCATAATCGTTGAACTTCTTTTGGAAGAAGCGAAAGAAATTTGACTTCCTTGCGTCATCGCAGTTACAATATACAACCTTGCCTGCAAAGTGGCTCTTATAGTGTTTGAGTTCATTCTCAATATCTGAAAGTTGCGTGTAGAACTCATCGTTTTTCGCTCTTTTCGCGTTTGAAAGACTTACGTTTGCCATAACTCTTAATGTTTTTAACACTGCAAAGATAATAATAATTATCCTAACTTCAAAATTTAATTTTTATTGGAGGTATTAATTTTTTTACTATTATTCTATAAAATAAAAAAATGAATCAAATAAACAAAAAAAATAGTCGGAAATTTTATTAATTTTTCCGACCATTCTTTCCTAAAGTTCAAAACATTCGTCGTTTTCAAACGCCATTGTATCATGATATGCATTTGTTTCCGCTACTTTCATTTTTTCAACGGAATCCACAACATTAATATTCTGTTTCTCATCTTCAAGGATTACTTGATAGATATAACGTTGCTTCAGTTCTTCAATGATTCGTTTGCATTCTTCTTCGCTGAATATCTTGAGATTTGCATCTGTTGTCTCCAAAATCCCATTCCCACAATATTGAACATACCTTGTAGGAGCAACTTTAATACTAAACATTAGGCAACTACTCCAAAAAGGTGATACATCTCCCATTCGGTAATTACGACTGCTCCCTCATATTCTTTTGCTTCTTCCTCGGCAAGTGCTTTCGTGTTGAGGACTACAATGCTCTCGTCCTCCCACTGCATCGGCTGAAACCTATCATTTCCATTTTCATCCGTGCCAACCTTTTCCATTACAACATAATTTCTTTTTGCCCTATCTTCAAGATAAGCCTTTTTTGTCTCATAGCCGAATGTTTTTGCTGATTTTGTAATAAATTCGCCCAGCAATTTTTTTGTAATCTTTCCCATATCTCTTAATTTTTTAATTGTTAAACTTATTTTGTTTTCCTATGATGCAAAGTTAATAAAAGTTTTTATTTCTGCAAAATTAAATTTGATTTATTTTCTTTTTTCTTTGTTGAGGTGCTGACCACCATAAACTGATAGTTTTTAGCACCTGCCCTCGTGAGGTATTCTGCCCTCATTATTCTCAATCTGAACATATCTCAATTTCTTTTTCTCTACTGCAAATGTAATCAAAGTTTTGATAAGTACAAAATTAAATTTTATTTGGATATTGCAAAACTTTTTTTATTTTATAGAATAATACTAAACTTAAAATAAAAAATAAAAAAATATACCCGATAGGATATAAAATTAAGGTTTCCTCTTAAGATTATACCATATCGGATATAGTTCTAATCTCTCAATGCATTTGTGGCATTTCTCGTCAGCTCCGTTCTTATCGGCAAGAATCATAAAGCAATAGTGCGTTCCCTTTACTAAATTCTTCTTTTCCTATTCAAGGGCTGTCCTATATACTCGGTTGAGTATAAAAGAACTTGAAATGTGCAGTCTCTCCATATCTCTAAACAATGTTTCCGTATTCATCAATAATCATCACATCTTCGATATCGTCCTCATCGAACTCTCTGATCGCCCAATCGTCGGGTTCATATCCGTGATGTTTCAACCACTCCTCACAATCTTCCCTGCTTTCAAATGCTTGGAATGAAAACAAATCATAAGGCAGTGTTTCCTCGTCAATAAGGTTACGTGCTATCGGCTGATAAACCTTTCCCATATCTCAAAAAATTAAAAATTAGTGCTTCGGACGGGAATCGAACCCGTATGGGCATTGCTGCCCAAGGGATTTTAAGTCCCTCGCGTCTGCCTATTCCGCCACCAAAGCAAACCCAATATTAGTTCAACTTTGTCCCATAGTGTTTGCAGTACCATTTAAGCGCATCAAGGTCTGTAACCTTTGGTTTGTCAGCATAGAGTACAAATTCAAGTTCAACAGTTGTCAGTGTTGCTTTCCACTTCTTACCCGTGTTCGGTGAGGTGTATGTCACCTTGTAGTGTCCGAAACCGCTCGGCATGAACTGAAAATCGCTCTTGGCTATTCTTGCATATTTTCCCATAACTCAAAATGTTTAATTGTTTTACTTTTGCAAATATAATAATAGTTTTTGAAACTACAAAATTTATTTTCTCAACTTGTTTGTTTCCCTTACACTTGCAAATATACTAAAAAACTTTGGTTCTGCAAAATTAATTTTCAAAAATGTTTATCATCCTCTGTTTGCCCTTTTTTAGGCTATTTCAGCCACTTTCTTCAAAAAATGGTATAATCCCTCAACTTTTCTAAAATAACCCCAAATAAAACGTTAAAATTAAAATTTGATTTTTGATAGAAAGGTTAAAACCTATTATTCTATAAAATAAAAAATTTTTTGAAAATTCCAAATTTAATTTTAGGAAAATGCAAAAAAATGAGGACTGAATTAGATTCAATCCTCAATGCCATATCTACCTAAATGTAGTGAAAAAAAGTCTGTCGGTCGTTGAAATGCCGTATTTGCCGTATTGGTAACTGCTTTCAGCAATAGTCCTCAACACGTAGAGAATACCTCTCTTTAACCCTTTCAAGAAACTTTTCATAGTCAATCATTGCCTTTCTTGTTTTATTTTGGCAGGGGGGTACGTATTGTACCCCATACCATTTATCCGTTAGAAACCTCATCCACTTCAATTTTCTCAATTTTGAAAATCTCAAAGTTGGCTTCATCGCAAGATTCAAGTGTGCAGGAATATTCTTCTTCAGTGATTTCTATCTCGTCCTCATCCTCTACCTTTTCACACTCAATCCAATTCTCTTTTGTCTCCTCAACGGCTTTTTTCATAGCCTGTCTTGCTTTTTCAGCGGTGCTGAAAACCCCGTAGCAAAATCCGTCAGCAAGGTTGTTTGAATCTGACCACGCATTTGTAAGTGTATAAACTTTCATAATTCTTAATGTTTTTAATTGCCAAACTTATTTTGTTTTCCTATGATGCAAAGTTAATAAAAGTTTTTATTTCTACAAAATTAAATTTGTATTTTTTAAGGCTATTTGTAGATTGTTAACGCGTTCATCTTCGATGTTTCCAAGTTTTTCTATAAGTTTCCTTGCAACATTGAGAAAGGCCAAAGCATCTATATTGGATGCCCCCACAACTTCCGCGGTGAAATCTCTGACGTAATAATAATCTTCACCGATATCCTCCAAACTATACCACTCTTCATTCCCATAGTGTTCGTCTTTGTGCTTGATTGCTAAAAAACTATATTCTCCAAAATTTCTGCTTCTCACACTCTCGATGCGAACTACTATGCCGTTAATGTCTATTTCTCCATGAGGGAAATTTGCATCGTTCACAATGTCTAATTCTTCCATTTTTTCGCGGATGCGCTTTGCGAGTTCTTCCACTCGTGATTTTAATTTAGCCGTGAGACGGACATAATCATTTCTGTTCAGAATTTCATAAATTTCCTTTTCCATAACCCTAAATGTTGTTAATTGTTAAACTTATTTTGTATTCCTACGATGCAAATGTAATAAAAGTTTTGATAACTACAAAATTAAATTTCACTTTTTTTTACAAAGTTTACCTACGAACTTTTTTGTTTCCTCATAGTCATATTCCGTGGTTTCTTTAGGATTATAGTCCTTAATCATGTCGGCAATTTCAAACTGCTTATCCAAAGGCAATGAACTTATCCGAAAATGGTGGAAATGCGATGCGGAATCAAAGCAAACCGCACCAAGACTATTGCCCTTAAAGTCTGCCGTACAAGCAACGCCAAACAAAGAGTATATTGCCCCATAATTGTGCATATATGGCAATATTTTCTTAAACGGGATAATTCTTTCCCTACGCCCTCCCGTATCGGTAAGAATGAATTTATCATCCTTACCCTCCTCAAGGGACTTCTTGCAATCCGCAAATATCTGATTACATTCAGTGCATAATTCACCAAATCTTTCCATTAATTTTCCCATATTCAGTCCTCCCTTTACTCCATTTCCTTTTCAAGTGTCTGCCAATACTCTTGGTCGCAATGTGTATTCCTATTCCGCATATCTTCCACAAGTCTCTTTTGCAACTTTTCGATCGTTGAAAAAACGCCTACACATTCTGTGCTCTTATCTTGCCCGATTTCTGCCGTGTGCATAAGTACATAAACTTTCATAATTCTTAATGTTTTTAATTGTTAAACTTATTTGTTTCCTTTACACTTGCAAATATAATCAAAGTTATCGGAATAAAAAAATTAATTTTTATATAAATCGTTTTAATAGGCTAAAATTGTTGAGGTGGGCATTATTCTATAAAATAAAAAAATAAATGACAAAACCAAATGATTTTGCCACTTATTTTCTTATTGTTTCGGTAATTTCACTTTTTGCGATGTCAAACCGATAGCCTGCTTTCCTCCTATAGAGTAATCATCCAATGTCTCAAGAACAACGCCCTTGTCCTTATAGAGTTTCACCCAATCTTCTGTCAGTGCTCTCTTGGCTTTCCTATTTTGAAATGTGGGTTTCTCATCATTCTTCCATGAATAACTATTTTCAAAGTCATTCATATCATCCGCAGACAAATCTTCCTTGCTCTGCTTGACTATCCAATTATCCTTATTGACAAAAGCAAATGCGGCATTTTTAATCCTGCTCATAAACTTGCTCGGCAATGACGTTAATTTCCCTGCCACAAGTTTTTCCCCATATTCGGGGAAACCATTGTTGTTTGTACCTACAAGATATGCGTCCTCCTCTTTTGCGGACTTGTAGAGAAAACTATCTTGGTTGAAGTATTCTGACAACGCAAAAAGATTATTGAAGAAATTGGGATCATTCTTGAGGTTCACCACAAAGAAACTTTCCTCAGCAACCTCTGTAGAATCTGTTCCATTTGCGCCCTCAATGTATGACCCGTGTATTGCAGTAACGCCATAGCCAAAAGACAATAGTTTTGCTTTCAATAGGCGGTTTCTCTGCCGATTCTCCTGCAACGTAAATGCGTCTCCTATTTCTTTCCCATTTGGGATGTATGTCTTGTCGGTTACATTTTGCAGTTTGCCCCTAAATGCCGTTATCGTAGCTATGTCATAGGAATCTATCCATTGCAATACCCTGCTCCAACTGCTTTCATATAGAGCCTTAATCTTTGTTTCCGTAGGCTCTATCTCAATCAAGTCCTTTAATAACTTATTGTACTGGCTTTCAGTGATGATAATTTTCTTACTCATAAATTCACTTTGGTTTTTACAAATATAACTATTTTTTTCTAATAATCAAAATTAAATTTTGCTCGGGTCTACAAAAAGAATCCTCCCCGTAGAAAAGTCGTGCAGAAGTACACTTTCCTGCTTGAAGTCAATACATATCTCCTCTGCTATCTTAACCAATGTATTGAAATCAACACCGACAATTTCAAGGGACAATGAATTTTCTCCGTAGTTCTGTCCGTTTTTAGCCCTATAACGCCCGTCAAAGTAATGCCCGATTGTCCACCCGACTAATTGGTTCTTATTAGCAATTTTATCAAGCATTGAGGTCGCTTTTAATCTATTTTTATATGTGGCAATTTTCTGCTGAATCCAATTTTTAACCTTGTTGGGTGACAACTCCACGGCATTGACATCAGTTGAAAAAATAATCACTCCACCTTTTTCGTTTGCTTCGGGTTCAAACTGAATACCCTCCGAAAGAATTGTCTTTTCTTCGCTGATTCTTATTTTAGGAAAATTGTTCTTTGCTCCCTCACTCCAAGATTTTGCGCTATTTATACATTCATATTTGTTTCCAAATGTGTTGCCAAGAACCTCTTTTATCAAAGTCCTTATCTTCTTTTCAAGTTTCTTATCCATAATAAATTTATTTTTTACAAATATAAATATTTTTTTCTAATAATCAAAATTTAATTTTTCCTGCCGTTGTAGTACTATTATCCTATAAAATAATAAAAAATTTGGCAATTCCAAACAGAACTGCCAAAAAATTATTGTTTTTAAGGCAAAACTTCTACAATATCGTCGTACAAACGGCACACATCTTTTATGTTCTCGCTGAAGAAGCCATAATACTCCTCATTGTCCGTGAGAAAATAAAGACCATACTTGGTAATTTTCGCAGATGCAATAGGCTCTCCGTCAAAAGTGACACCCAAGCCTTTAAGATTCAGCACCCCATTTTCTCCTTTCTTCTCTATAAGAATCAAAAATGCCTTATGCAATTCGTTCTGCAAAATGTTGTACCTTATTACGAAATCCATATTGTTTTCTTTCATAATTTTAATTTTTTTAGTATTTCACTGCAAATGTAATGAAAAAAATTAAATCCGCAAAATTATTTTTATGCATCTATTACCTTATACATAAGCATTAATTTTTTTATTGGTGCAAATATAAACAAAAGTTTTGAATCCGCAAAATTAAATTATTCGTCTATATTCCATTTACTATAATTCGGGATTTTCATATTGTGTGTTCTGCAATACTTATTATATAGTCTTCTTGCTTTTACCCAATTCTTTCCAGCAGGGATTATTTCCCCGTTATCGTTTTCGTGGCTCATAAAATATACGTCACTTGCAAACTTAAACGCACTTCTCCAACTGAGGCCGTGTTTAATTTTCAGTGTGTCTTTGAGGACTA
The DNA here is from genome assembly GCA_022778745.1 of Clostridiales bacterium. Taxonomy (GTDB): domain Bacteria; phylum Bacillota; class Clostridia; order Lachnospirales; family Lachnospiraceae; genus Fimimorpha. The sequence goes on along the minus strand of JALFSR010000100.1, from coordinate 19,968 downwards.
GTAGGCAAAGGCATACTGCCAATTCATAAGGTCGGTTTGCGGTCTTGCAGAAGTTGGAATCCATATCATATACGTCAAAGTAGAATGTCTCATAATCCTCACCTTTCTCCGCATCACCATTAAAGATAATGAACTCTTCATCTATAAATGGCTCTCCGTTGTAGCCGTCACTCCCTTTAAGGCTCTTAGATACTTCGGGAAATGTCTTGAAAATATCCTTTATGATTTCAGTCGCCTTTGGCATAACATCCCTTGCCCTTTCATCAGTAACTCTAAAACATGTGTAACCCATAATCCTTAATACTTTTACGTCTAATAGACTTTTTTCTCAATTATCTTAATAGTCTCGCATTTGTCCTCCAATGAAATGACGGACATATCATCTGTTATTATTACCTCGGTGTCATTTGCTTTACCGAAATTTGTCCACCTATTATTCGTGTTCTCGATTTGGTCTTTCATAACCTTTTGCGCTTTTTCCTTGCTGTCATAGACACCAATACAAAGCGACCCCCTAAATGTTCCGTATGCATATTCACTATTTACTACATAAACAATCATAATGCTTATTTTTTTAAATTGTTAATAACCTTTTCTTTCCTACAATGCAAAGATATACAAAAAGATTGGAATAAAAAAATTAAAATCGTTTTAATTGAAAATTAATTTTATAAAACGTTTTATAGGTTTGTTGAGGTCTGCCGATACTATTATTCTATAAAATAATAAAAAAAATCAAATATCCAAATTTAATTTAATAAAATAAGGATTGGAGATTTTATACTTTTTCCCCAATCCTCGCACAGCAAACAAATTTTTGATTACGTATTATTAGATTAACCCATAGTGCTTATTCAATAAATCAAAATAAAATTTTTCATTATCTTCAACACTCTCATCTGTCCATTCTTTATATGTTGACAGATGTTTACTATTGATATAGTATGGACTCTTGACATAGTCATTCCACTTATCTGAAAATTTCTTATTGGATAACGACTTATTTGCCACGCCGCCAATTATTGTCTTATTACCAAAACGATTAGTCATTGTGTCATTACATTGATATGTTTCGTTTTCTCTCGGGTTCTGTGGGTGAATATGTTCCAATGTTGGGTTGTCACAATGTGTGATAGTTTCTTTTACGTCTATGCTTTGTTTGTATTCTTCTTCTACAACTAAAAGCAAACGTTTGAACAAATCATCGCCACGATTACTTTTATTTTGCTTGTAAGTATTGATGATATTCACGGGTTCATAAAGTCCCTTGTCTCTTAATTTTTCAGTAACATATTGAGATATATTGCTACCTGCATTGTTAAAATTTTCAAATATACCCGAAAAAACACCTTTTTCACCACTACCCCCATTTTTTATTCTATTGCAGATATAGCCCCACTCACATTTCCTATATGCAATATCTTTAGCCATTTTATCTACATTCGACATTTGTGGATACTTATCTGTGTATAAATCAATCCAAATTTGTCGTAAAGAAGATTGAACCATAAACGGATTATGACTTTGCTCAATATTTTTAATATAAATGTTATTATAAAAATTAACAATATCATTCAACAAGTCTTCATTCTTCTCGTATAGATTGTTAATAGTCGTTGGAATATGGCTATCTCTCCCTTCTTTTGCCCTATAATAGATATATAAACATAAAAATTCGCTTGCTTGTTTAGATGACATTTTAGACAATTCATTTAAAAGTTGTTTTATCTCATTATTTGGCTGCATTTTGTCATAGATAGCAAAAAGCATAGATATTCCAATACGAGAATTTGAAATGCTTTGATGCCCTCCATTAAGGTTGATAAATTGCTGAATTGCTTCTTCTTGGCTTTCACACTCCCTTTCATAATAACTTGCATTATTTATTTTTTTACAAAAATCATATAGTTTCTCTTCACTCATATTTTTTGTGAATTTGTCACTAATTTCATTATAAACACGTACTAAATGGCTCTTTTTTTCTTCTTTAGTCAAATTGTCAATACCTGATTTAAGTATCTTATTTAAGATACTATTATCTTCTTCTTTTAATGTTATCACACTAACTGTTTCCATAACGCCGGTGTGCTTATAAAGTAAGGTGTACAAATCCCCCCGTCTATCTGATCCTTTCGGCAAGTGATGCATTATGTTTGCAAAAAGCAAGACTAATGTGGTCAATCTTTGCTGCCCATCGCAAATATACTTAAAATTGTCCTTATCATTTTTTTTATAGGTCAAAAATTCACCTATACTATATCTGCATACATCTCCGTTTGTCCCGACAATTTTATTGTTGATAATATCCTCAATTAAGGTAACTACTCTATTAAGTTCCCATTCATAAGACCTTTGTAAAATTGGGTCTATCACATATCTCTGTTGAAATAAGGCTTCAATGTTGTTATCATTTTTCATAATCAAAAAAGTGTTTGTTTGTTAAACTTAAATCTTTGTTGTCTTTCAACACTGCAAAGATAGCAAAAAAGATTGGAACTGCAAAACTTTTTTTATATAAATCGTTTTAATAGTCGTTGAGATTTGTTAGTCTTATTATTCTATAAAATAAAAAATTTTTTGGATTATACAAATAAAAATTGAGGAAAAACAATGTTTTTTCACTGCTTTTCCTCAACACAAACAAATTTTTGATTACGCCACTAATATCTATTGGATTTTTCGTGATTGCACTTCTTGCATAGCATTTGGAGGTTGCCTATATCGGTTTTACCGCCCTTTGACCACGGAACAATGTGGTCGCCCTCCATTTCCTCATATTCATAATGTTCTCCGCATATAGGGCAGATACCGCCCTGCTTTTCATAGACAGAACGTTTTTCGCTCTCTCGGAATTGTCTCAAGTTGAGGTTCTTTTCCTCTCCGTCAAGCACGTAGTAGAAAATGCCTTTCTTGTTCTGCACGTCCTCATCTGCCATAAGTGCTCTAACCTTTGCAGTTATCTCATCGGGATTCAGTTCCATATCCTTGTAGGCATTATATAACTCTCCCCATTCAATGTTGCACATTTCCTTGTACTTGCATTTGAACGTGTTATTCACCCATTCAATGACATTTTGGAAGTACTCCCACAATTCGCTCGCATCCTCGTCAAATTGGTGTTTTGACATATATTCGCTAATCTCATTATCTGAAATCCATTTCAATGCGGTTTCCAATAATTCTTGCCTAATTGTGTTCTTCTTCAGTAATCCGTCAGCAAGGTTGTTTGCAGGGCAGTTTGTCTTTGAGAAGATAAGTTTTGCGCTTGCAAGCCAAGAACCCGTATATGTTGCGTTCCTCAACTCCTGCTCGGTAAGTTTCGCTCCTGCAATGTTAATAGTCCTAAACCAATTTAATTTTTCGCTTGCATCTCCCTTGCAGACATAAATGTATAGTTCATAGTCAAGGATTCTTTCCTGCACATCTGTCGGAAGACTTTTGAAATACATCATATTGTCGTCACCCTCTCCATAAGGGATTGCGAAATCACCATTGATAAACTGACAAAATGAAATTGTTCTCTGCTGTCCGTCAAGAATCTCCAACGACAAATCGGCATTTTTACTCCAATACATAACGTTGAGGGGAAAACCCTTTAGGATTGTGTCAATAACGGCTTTTCTCTGTGCATCATTATACACGAACTCCCTTTGATATGGTGGGCGCACCACAAGTCTATTGTCATAGGCATATACACCGCCCTCGCCATTGTCATTATAATTTTCCGCAATCTCTCGGATTGTTCTTTTAACAAGTGTAATCTCCATAGCATTATTTGTTTGTTACTGCAAATATATAAAAAAGTTTTGAATATACAAAATTAAATTTCGCTCTCATTTGATATAAATCGTTTTAGTCAACGTTGAGGATTGTCGGTATCATTATTCTATAAAATAAAAAATTTTTTGGATTATACAAAAAATCCCTGCAAAACATTTCTGCTTGCAGGGATGATTTATAGGTTTTTGCCCTTGATTTTCTCAAAAATTTTTTTATTTTTTTGGCAAGTCAGTTTGAAATTGTAGATATCAATCCTCATTTTTTCACTTTGGTTGCACAAGGGTTTGAAAAACCAAAACAATTAACATTGCACAAGGTTAATAAAAAAGACCCATACGCACGTATTTTAATTAAAAGAAAATAACGCGATTATTTTTTGCGAATTAAAATTCTTGCATATTTCTTTTTACCATCAACAAACGGGTATCCGAAGTTAGTCTCTGTTATATTTGTGTTAGCCATTTGACCTATAATTTCAAACTGACTTGGGTTGTATTTGTCAAAAAACGATATAGGAACACCAATAACACCATTATAATCCTTTGGAATTTCACAGACCTTTGACACTTCTATTGCATCATAGTTGTCATATTTTGAAAATTCTTCTGGTGTGTATTTTTTATAAAGAATAATTTCCTCGTTTCGTTTACTATGTTCAAGATTGGTGAACCAACGAACACCATTTACTCTCCAAAAAAGTTTGCCGTCTTTTATATAAGCATTTTTAGGGTTTGATATTTTGGTTTCATCATATAAACTTGGGTCTCCAATAAAATAAGCAGCCCCTCCTTGAAAATAGGTATAACCCAACCAAAGTTTATTTTCTTTCAATAACGGGAAAATCTCCTTATATGTTACGGCATTTAGATTTCCAATTACAAGAAACTTCTTGTCATACTGAACCAATGTTGAAATATATTCTCTGAAAAGACTGAAAGGTGGATTTGTAACCACGATATCGGCTTCTTTCAAAAGTTCAATACATTCCTCGGAACGGAAGTCTCCATTGCCCTTGAGTTCGCTAACCTTGACTTCATTGTCGTCAAGTTTGCCGTTGCCGTTTGTGTCGCCCTCATAAACCAATACAGAGCCGTGTCCGTTCTCGTTATAAGATGTAGTGATAAGTTTCTTAAGGCCATAGTCATTGAATTTCTTCTGAAAGAAACGGAAGAAATTGGATTCTCTCGCATCATCGCAGTTGCAGTACACGACCTTGCCTGCAAAGTGATTCTTATAATGTTTGAGTTCATTCTCAATATCTGAAAGTTGTGTGTAGAACTCATCGTTTTTCGCTCTTTTTGCGTTTGAAAGATTTGTGTTTGCCATAATCAAAAAATTTGTTTAATTGTTTAATAAAATTTGTTAATGTTTTGTAATTATCTTACGATGCAAATATAATAAAAGTTTTCCAAATAAAAAAATTAAATTTAAATTTGTTTTTCTAAAGGATTTTTTTTATTTTATAGAATAATAGTCCGCAATAAAAAACTATACTCAATCGAGTATAATATACGTTTAGATAGGGCGAACCTCACGGCTGACCCTATCCATAGAACATTAATTCAATCAACTATTTTTTTTACTACCTCAACCGCATTTTCACTTCCTGCATAATTTTGAGGTTTATATTGCTTTCAGACATTCCTTTCGTTCCCTTGATAGTGAACATAGACACCTCTTTTTCCTTGTCGGGATCGAGATATGCGGTACAGAACACACACGGCTGTCCGTTTAACTTGTCATCCTCTTTCTCAATGTAATACTTTCCAATCTTTATCATAGTCTATTTAATTTTTAATTGTTAGACATTAAGTGTCATTACGGCAAAAACAATTCCCATAGCCTCTCCACTTGCCACAAAATAATCCCGTCTGTCAAATGCACCGAACTTCTTGCAGAATTCTTCAAAGGATTCCACGCACTCATCGAAACATTTCCTCATCTCTGTCTCAGTATTGCAATCCCTTTCGGTTTTTCTTTCAATCCCGTCAGAATAAATCTTTGAGAATATCACTCTTTTAGCCATAATCAAATTTTACCTTTAGTTGTTAGACTTGTTTTGTTTCCTTTACACTTGCAAATATAATCAAAGTTTTTATTTCTGCAAAATTTAATTAAGGTTTAACCTTTATGATTTTTTAGCAGTTCCCTTTCTTCATAATTAAGAAATTCAGTAATATCCTTTGTGCAGTCAAAAAGACTTCGCAAATCCCATATTTCATAAGAATATGTACCGCATTTGATTTTTCTCCCATACGGGTCTTCGTCATAGTTGTCGCAAACTTTATAAAAGACTTGTTTTGCACCTTTCAATGTTGGCAGAAACTCTCTCAAATACCTTTCATTTAGATTATTGGTTGATAACACGACTACGGGGCGTTTAGGGTCGCAAACACGCAAGCCATAAACCCATTTATTGCCGTTATAGATAACATCTGTCTGATACCTTTTATCATTGAGTAAACAAGCATATGTGCCATTCCACCTGCCGCCATCAATAATCTGTAAATTGTCTCTTGTTGCCATAATTCTTAATAATTAAGTTTATTAATATTGTTTTTGTTATTGCAAATATAGGCAAAAAAATTAAGACAGCAAAATTTAATTTTCACCATAAAACGATTTAATTGATATTAGGATATTAAGCCTATTATCCTATAAAATAAAAAAATAAATGATATTTCCAAACAAAAGCATAAAAAAAATGCAGAGAATTTTTATATTCCCTGCATTACTCCTTATTGATACTCAACCGAGTATATTACAATAGGCTGTAACCTCTATATACATCACTGAAACTCTTGTCCGTCAAGTCGGTGTATTCCTTGATATGGTTATAGACGTGTTCCAAGCAAGCATAGATGACATCAAACCCAAATCCGTTCAAAATTACATCCGTTTCAAACCCATACGGGTCTGTTGCTATTTTGAAACCGCCTGCCCTTGCAATAAACTTATTTATCTCGTATGAATATACACTCCCGTCCTCATTCACCTCTAAGGCATAGAAACATACCTCACGGGACATACCGCTCTTTGCGACGTGCTTAACCACTGCCGCGATATTTCCTTTCTTCATATTCTTAACGAATCTTTCTGCCTGCTCTTTGCCCTCACCATTGAGGTACTCTCTGAACTCCTTTTCACCCCACTTGCTAAAACTTTTTCCCATAACCGAAAAAAATTAAAATTGTTAAACTTACCTTGTAGTTGTTTTCCTTTCTCAACTACGATGCAAAGATAAGAACAATTTTCCGTACTGCCAAACTTTTTTTTATATAAATCGTTTTACATCTGAAAATTAAATCTTTGCCTATTATCCTATAAAATAAAAACTTTTTCCTTATATGCAAGAAAAATCTTAATTTTTTTATCATCTCAGTATATAATTGTTTATATTTTCTTCTGCCTATTATAGTTTAATCTGCTGAATCCCATATTTGCCCATTTTTAGGCTCTATTTGGGCGTTATACCTATTAGGTGGAGGGATTAATCATATTTTATATTATTGCCCCAAATAAACCGATTTAAATGGAAATTTAATTTTTAGGTTTTAATGTTTTGTATTATCCTATAAAATAAAAAACTTTTTGATATATCCAAATAAAAATAAAAAAAGATTGAGAAAAATTAAATTTCCTCAATCCTTAAAATGTATGTACGTAGGCGCGTTATTTTGCCCTTAGTTGTCTTTCAAACAAGTCTTTAATACTTTCAGTAAAATCAATGTCTTCAAATTCTGTGCCGTACTGAAATGAACTTTTAGGAGCAATACCCTCTTCGTTTCTATGTCTGTAGGGGATTTCAGAACCCATAACGCGTAGATATACTGAGTATTGGAATGGTGGTGCAGAATCGTAATCCTTTTCGGGTTTCGTTTTGTCCTTGACTTCCTTTTTACACCAATCGAAATTGTCAATATAGCCACTTTGCTTATATATAGCGAAAAAAATCCCGTTAAACGTAATACGGCTACCAAGAACGTTTCTAAACTTTTTAGGCTTGCCGTTAAAATTGATAATAAGACCGCCCAACTCACTGATATGATAATTTAATACTAAAGTATCATCGTATTCTGCTACAAGCAAGGAAAAACGGCTCATGAACTCTGCTATTTCCTGCTTGCTAATAGGCTCATCTTTCTTGCCTACAAATTTTCCAAATTTTGCCATAATCAAAAATTGTTTATTGGTTTAACTTTTAACTATTGCAAAGGTACAAACCTTTTTCCATATATACAAAACTTTTTTGACTTTTTTTTGATAAAAATCGTTTTAATAAACTTTTTCCAATTAAATCGTTTTATGGTTTTGGAATTGTCAAAATTAATTTTATTTTATAGGATAAACCCTAAACGTATTAATTTTATTTCAGTTCCCAAATCTTAACTATTATTCTATAAAATAATAAAAAAAATCAAATCTCCAAGAAAAAATAAAAAAAAGTGCAAAGGACTTCACAGCCATTTACACTTATGAAAATAAAATATGATATAGACCACTGATTTTCTTTTTACGCCCTCATTTTAATTTTTTTCTCTGCAAGGGTAATCAGTTCTCTATCCGTAGCGGTGTTTAAATCCACGTTTGCCGTGCCCTCATAATCGTTGAGGTTTCTACCACTAAAAACTTCTATTTCCCCATTTCTTTCAATAAAGATAACATCGCCAAAGGTCGTTGATACAATTCTGTACATAATCTAAAATTTAAAATTGTTTAACTGAAAATATTTTTTAAAAATTTTAGAGTACCCACACCCACAAAAAGCATGGGTACTCATTTGAGTATTACTCATCCTCGTTGTCCTCGTCTTCTTCCCAATCCTCCTCATTATAATCTGGGTCGTTCTCCTCGGCAAACTCTTGAAGTTTGTCATTATCCTTTAGCCATTCATATATCTCCCCAATATCGCCCCTGCCCTGACTAAAGAAGATTTCAAGGTAGTTTATTGAACAGAGTCTTCCGTACCCGTCAAAGTAAAAGTAATCATCATTATAATTAAAGTCGTCATCTACCATTGTCAGCAACTCACTTGGCTTTCTGTCGCCCAAAAGGTCGTCAAGGTCGTCCATATTATACAGCCGCTCTTCATAGGCATAATCATCACAAAGTTCGTTCCACAATTCAACTTTTTCAGAATCGTCCAACGTTTTGAAGATTTCTTCAAATTTTTCAAATGTCATTCCTTTCATAATCTTATAGGAATTAAAGCCGTTTCAAAATCGGCAGGCTTGTTGCCGTTGAGGGTTTTCCCTCATTTCCATAGGCAAAGTTAATACTATTTTTTTAATCTGCAAAACTTTTTTGACTTTTTTTTGATAAAAATCGTTTTAGTAAACTTTTTTTCACCTAAACCGTTTTATGTTTTGCATATCCCAAAATTAATTTTATTTTATAGGATAATAGCCTATAATATTAAAAAGCCTAAACCTATATAATATTATGTAGCCTATTTCAGTTATAAGCGATATTCACCCATTTTTAGCCTATTTTAGCCACTTTCTTTTATTTTAGGATAAATCCCTTATCTTTCATAAAATAAGTCAAAATAAAACGTTAAAATTAAATCTTTCCCTTATCATTGTTTTGACTAAATCCTATAAGCCTATTATCCTATAAAATAATAAAAAAATTCATTTATCCAAATAAAATTAAAAAAAAAATAGGAACTGAGGAAAATTAATTTTTTCCCTCAATCCCTATTTATCCGCACGGCTTGTTTCAGTTTCTAAAACAAGTATTTGCCTAATGTTCGTAAATTTCTTCTATTAGTAAATTTTAAATCCGCGCCATAGTTATATTTCATTTCCGCGTCTTCTGTTAGGAACTGCAAAGTAAATACGTTTGTTCCGTCGTGATGCGTGGCTTCGATTATAATCTTGCTATATTCTTTATAGACTTTACAATAGTCTGCATTATCAATGCATAGCCATAATGCGTGTTCAAAGTCTTTTGCAACTTCGGGGACTATTGTCTTTTTGCCGTCCCACAATCCTAACGTTCCCGAAATGACTACTTTAGCGCCCCATAAATCATTTCCGTCCTTGTCTTTTGCGTACTCCATATTAGCGATTAAATCCTTAATATCGTCTGCATAGTATTCGCTTATTTCTTCATCCGTTCCCTCGTATCCCATTGATTCAAAAAACTCCTTTCTCAATTCGTCAGTAATTTTTAAAGGTTCGTTGCTGAACAAAACTTGTCTTTTCATAACTGAAAATTTAAAATTGTTAAACTTAATTCTTAGCCATTTCTTATTTGACTTCTGCAAAGGTACGAACCTTTTTTGATATATGCAACTATTTTTAAAACTTTTTTCATAAAAATCGTTTTAGTAAACTTTTTCTATATAAATCGTTTTATGCATTTGCTTTTCTCAAATTTGTCTTTATTTTATAGATTAATCCATATAAAGCCAAAATTAAATCTTATTCTTATATTTTCTATTATCCTATAAAATAAAAATCTTCTCCATATATCCAAATAAAATTTAACTTTTTTATTTAAACGTTTTATTTTCAATCATAACAAAAAAACAAGCCGAACTCTCGTTCAACTTGTTTCCCGTCCTTAAATAGACTGATTTACAACAAAAACGGCATATATATTAAAATTAATTTTGTTTATTTGTTCATTTTCTTCCTCTCTGCCCTCTCAGCCTTTATATCCTCTATGATTACCTTGCTATCTTGTATTTGCTGACCAATAAATAAAACTAACAAGCCACCTACAATTATAATATAAAATGCCCAATACAAAATGGTTTGAAGTGTGGCGAAAATCGTTGCTATCATAATTTTTAAAAATTTAAAAGTCATTTCATATAGGCTGACTTCGTTGCCCTTTTCTTATCTTGCTTTTGCAAAGGTACGAACCTTTTTTTATTCTTGCAAGACTTTTTTAATAAAAATCGTTTTAATAAACTTTTTTTGTGTAAATCGTTTTATGCCCTTGCACATTTCAAAATTAAATTTATTTTATAGATTAATCCCTATCATGCTAAAATTATCCTTTCACTATTATCGCTCTATTATCCTATAAAATAAAAACTTTTTCCATATATCCAAGAAAAAAATTAATTTTTTTAATTCCCCGTTAAAACGTTTTATTTTCAACGATAATAAAAAATAGGTAAGACTTATCATCCTACCTATTTAAATCCCTTGTAGCCGCTTTATGCAGTCAAATTGTGGCGTTCTGCATAACCTTTCAACTTCTTGAGCGCGGTCGCTTGTATCTGTCTTATGCGCTCGCCCGTTAGTCCTAACTTGTTAGCGATTCTTTCTTTTTTCCATCCTTGCAAATACCATAACTTAAGGACTTCCCTTTCAGTTTCCGAAATTGCTTTGCAGTTGAGGAGTATGTTAATCGTCTCCTTTTTGTTATCGTCCTCAATCTTCGTTTCAACGTCGTTGACACTTGCAGTCCGTCTCGCTACTTCGCCCACTTCGCTCGCGGTCTCATCGCTATCGGTGTCTATCTTTGCGTCAAGTGCAGTAAAGGTCGCGCCATGTATCTCTGAGGTAAATTTTACGTCGATACCATGCTCGTTTTTAAGGTAAGACAAAATTTCGGCATCGGTCGGCATCTTGCCGTTTTCGGCATAATAACGTGCCTCGTAGTCCTTTACCTTTGAGCCGATTTTGCTCGCGTTGCTTGATTTTACCAAGCCGCTCTCCTTTGCGTATGCGGACATGTATGCACGAATGTAATGAACCGCGAATGAAATGAACTTGAATCCTCTTTGTGGCTCAAATCTATCGACCGCATCTGCAAGCCCTATCGCGCCCTCGCTAAAATAATCGCAAAGCATTTCGCTGTCTCTTGCATATCTCTTTGCTACCGAATAAACAAAAAGCAGATTACGCTGAATTATTTCTTCGCGGTGTGCATTCCTATCCGCAAAGGCGGTCTGCTCTTCCTCTTCGGACATGGGCTCGTGTTTGCCGTCGTGCAGGTCGGCAAGAAGTTTTTTAACCATTTCGTTACGATTAACGATTGAAATTTCACGGGTGTTGATTGAACGTGCCATATTATATAAGTGTTTGGCGTTGTGGGTACTTATCGGCTTTCCCTTTCCGTTGGGGTGTTTCCCTCATTTCCGAAAGCAAAGGTACGGACTATTTTTTTAACTTCCAAACTTTTTTTTATAAAAATCGTTTTACCCCTCGTAGACTACCGCCAAATCGTTTTAATATATTATCCCATCTCCTAAATCGTTTTAATGAAAAAAATTAAAGTTTTCCTTGCAAATATAAAATTTAATTTTATTTTATAGGATATAGGCCTGCCTATGTACCCCCTACCCCTCCCCCTCCCTACGTAAGTGCTCCCTTTGTCAGACCTCCGTACCACGTCTATATGCCGCGGGGCTAATGGCTGCAATAGATTTACCCTATTTTTTCGATTTTTCCATAGGGGGTACCCCCTTCTTTTGAAAAATGCCTTGTGCGAAAAATTTTTCCCCTATATTTTTGAGTTTTTTCAACATTAAAGTTCTGTTTCATAAAATTAAATCTCCCTTTCATAAAAAATCGCTGTTTTATAAATCAAAGTTCCGTACAGATTTTCAAAATTAAGATTCCGTCTTATAAAATTAAAATCTCCGTACTATCAAGATGGGAAAATGTAGCGTTTTGACCACAGGGATACGTCAATCCAAAAACACCGATTTCCATCAGGGGTAGGGGGTATTTTCCAAAAATCAATGCCCCCAAAAATTTTTCCCCATATTTTTTTAGAATTTTTCAAAATGGATTCTCTTTGCACTGCTTAAGAAAATTAATCTTTCACCACTTATCAAGGTTTGATTTTCGGTTTTTTGAGGATGGGGAATAAAAAATCTCAGGAAGACCGTTCCTTCCCGAGATTCCATCAAATATGATATTTGATTTTGTATTGCGCGGCAGTTCAATTGCCGTATGCAATCAGTTGGTCGAAGTTGGAGGCGCCTTTGCTCCTCAATATCCATGCGCCCAATCTCATGATTCTGTTCGAGTCCTCGTCGGGGTCTTCCGTGTTCAGTTTCCTGATTGGCACGTTGGATGTGTTTGACAGCAGCCTGCAGCTTTCATTGAAGGCATATCCTCGTGTGCGTTTCAGTTCGGACATCACACTTGACCTATATTGTTCCAGACCGAATTTGTGCAGGGTGTTGGATATCAGCGCATATGCGCGGTTGTCTTTTCTGAATATCTCTCCGTCGCTCAACACGTTCAGCAGGTGCAGCAATATTGTGACATATTTGTTTTTATGGGAGATGTCCTTGTGTGCCCTATATAAGGGTTGGTCGCTGTAGTCACGTTCCGTTTTTGCATGGAAGTCGTCCTTGTAAAGCTGTTCGATTTCGTTGTTGATGATGTTGTCGGTCATGAAATTGAAGTCCTTCAGGTTGTCGTATATATAAACGGGAATCTTGTTTCTTTTGCCCAATACCCATATGATGACTGCGATTTCCTTCTCGACATTCAGACGTTTCGTGTCGTTTGTATCTGTCTTGATATACACATCAATTCTGTTGATATATTTCGATGCGTTTCCAATAGTAGGCTCATAGGAGAAGATTCTATCCTCCATCTCGAAATTAGGGTGATGTTGTTTTGCACTCGTCATTCCTTCATTATAGGGGTCGTCCTTATAGTAGTATTGCTTTCCCATGGATGCGCCCCAATAGTCAATCGGTTTTCCTGCATACTTTGTCCGCAGGGCATTTCCGTCGAGTTGGATTCTTACGCAGGAACTTAGATGGCCGGCATATCCGATATCCTTGCTTCTCCCGCGTTGTGTAGACAAATAGAACAGCCTTTTGTTGTCATAGGCATCTGAACGGTTGGATGACATGGTAAGATTGAACGTATTATTTTTCAGTATATCAACACACGAATACAATGATGCAAAATGATAAGTCGTGTCGCTTATGCCCTCGTTCAGTACCTTTTTAAGGCGTTCTTTTATGATGTTTCCGAGTTGTGCCTCAGTGATTGTTATGTTTGTTTTCATGCGTGTTATCCCTTTCTTTATAAATATCGCCTAAGCATCAATAAAATAAAAAAATCTTAGAAAATTTAATTCTTTCCTAAGATTCTGTTAAAAAATTAATCTAAATTGATATTGAAGATTTGAATTTTCAGGCATTGCTCAATTTTGGCCATGGTTTCAAGGGACAGATTTTCTTGTCCTTTAAGTATTTTTGAGACATATTCTTGAGTACAGTCCAACAGTTTGGATAATTGTTCTTTGTTTATATTAAGTTTTTCCATTTGATCAAGCATCATCATAGCAATATGTTGGGAGTAGCATAGCCATAATTTGTTTTTCATGCGCCACTCCGTTTTTTCACGCCATTTTGATGGAGTCGAGGACTGATGTTCCTTAAGACGGGAAATGATTTCATTATCTTGGGGCATTTTTTATTGTTTTTTTCTTTTTTGGTTATTTTTTAAAACCTTTCTGTTTTGCCTTTTTCGTATACAGTCTTCAATATATTGAGTCCGTTGCTGTTGTGTTCGCCCGTATATTTTTTGACCTTGATGCCACATACGCCTCCGCAGGCATCATTTCGGGTTTGTACTCTTCTCAGTGCGGCATCTATTGCTTCGTTGTCAGACGAGAAATTTACAGAGCTTAATGTGTGTCCGCCGTTTGTATAAAAGAAATCTATTCTGTATATAGGCTTTTTCTCAGATGCGTCATTGGGGGAAACGGTTCAATATATCATTATATTCCTTCCTCGGGAATGTCTTCAGTATATCCTCAATAATTTGCCTTGCTTTATTTACTATATTTGTATTCATGTTTTTTATTGTTTTTCGCAAATATATAATTAATTTTGGGAACTATATACTTGTTGGCTAAATCGTTCCCTTTAATTTAGTCCTTGTTATTACTTTAAAAGTTTAATTAACCACTCAATTGGCTTCACCAACACCTTGAAAAAGCTCTTGATGCTAAGTCTATTCATAAGAATAAACTTCACATTCTGACAGAATGTGAGGGATATATAGATTTCCTCATTGTTATTATCGGCTTTTCTAAGTTGATAAACGAACTTATCAGCAACCTTTGCTTTAAGGTAGTCGGTATACTGAACCCTATCAGTGCTTTCGATTTTGTATTGAACGGGCGAATTACCGATGGTATATACTCCCTTTTTAATGGTTAGCAGATTTTTCTTATCATAGGCCTCAAGAGTACCATTTTCCTCAAGAGTACAAGCATTCAAATTTTTAATTTTCATTGTGTATCTTAATTTTTGTCAAAGATACGAAAAATTTTTGAATTTAGCAAACAGTTTCCATACGAACTGCACGATAATCGAAAATTCCAAGCGATAAAGAGAACATATGGATGAATCTTTCGTCCTCGTTCTCTTTTCTTGTATTCCACCTATACACAGCCTCGTCTATATAACGCTGAACATACTTCGGTGAAATGAAATGGTAAGTTCCGAACACCATCCTCTTGAAGTGCCCCCCAGAAGCCTTCAATCGTGTTGGTGGTAATTCCTTCCTCATTGGCAAACTCACATTCGGAGTGATTGACGAAGTGGTGGTTGTAGCCGTGTTCCTTCAAGTTATTGTAGCACTTGGATTCGTCCGTGAATATCTGTGCGTTATCAGCCACAAACTGCCCTATATAGAGCCTTAAAGTCTCAGCCTTGGTATCGGGCACTGCGAATGCTGCCGTGCGTCCAGTGCGTTCTGACATACCGAAGATAGGAATTTTCGTCTTGATACTCTTACCTTGAGTGTGGGCTGTACGCTTGTTCTTGTGTTTGTTCTTCTCTCTACCACCGAGATACATTTCGTCACACTCTACCTCACCTTCAAGTGCCACTGAATCGTCTTGCTCATAAAGGCTGCGAACCTTATGGAGAATATACCACGCTGTCTTCTGTGTTGTATGAATGTCACGAGCAATCTGCATACTTGAAACACCTTTCTTATGCCCGCTTATCAGATACATAGCCATAAACCATTTGACCAATGAGATTTTCGTATTCTCGAAGATTGTACCTACCGTTTCGGAGAAGTTGTGGTTACAGTTTCTGCATACATACCTTCCGTCTTTTCTCTTGTGGCAATCGTGCTGTCCGCAATAGGGGCAAACTACATCGTCTCCCCACCTTGCTTCCTTAATCGCTTCCTTGCATTTCTCTGGCGTGTCGAAATAAAGTGCAATGTCCACCAATGAACTGAATTTGCTAAAATCAACCATAAATCAATAAAAAAACGAGGAAAACTATCAAGCAGCATAATGTGAAGGGTGGCTGCAAAGATAATATCCCCGTAATTCTATATTTCATTATTTTGATTTTAGCCAAGCAGCCCTTCACCTCCACTTTAACTTAAATCGTATATACAGTATCAAATCTAATACTATATATAAATAGTTGATTAGTAGCAAATAATCAAGATTTTTTGCAATTATTTGTAATCTTTTTCCGAAAAAAGTTCTAATTGCTTTACTTCTTTTTGAGGCTCTTTATACCACATAGGGTACTTTGTGTCGTCCAAGTGCTTAACCTCGTTAAAACCCACTTTTTCGTGTCCTTTACGAGGTTTTAGAGATAAGGATGGCCAATGGTTATAATCGAACTTAAGTGAATCATACCACTGAATTCTATTTCGAATAATCGCCCTCGTCTTGAACACCATATCTTGTTGTTTCAGTATTTCTGGAAAAGCCTTAGTAACTGTATCGTAGAGTCGCTGTCTGCATTCCTCTACATTGTCTGCCATAAGTTCCACACCATAGATGGATTTCAATGCTTTATAAGCATCTCCCACGCACTCACAGTAAACTAACTTTCTATTGAGTATTGATACAAGAAAATTTCCGTTTCCACACGCAGGGTCAATAAATGTTTCATCAAGATTAGAGTAAGATTCTTCGTGAAAAGTATCAAGCATCACCTCCACAATTTCGTTTGGGGTGAAATCTTCTTGTGTTACAGCGTGTCTCGCCTTGCGTTCCTCTGTCTTATCGCCTTTTAACATTAGTCCATAATACTTTTCACAAAATTATTTACATCATCATCGGAAACGCTACCCTTTCCACACATATACCTTTTGAACCATTCTCCGTCATATTCGAATCTTGCAACAGTATGATTTATCAAAGAAACCTCTTCTTCGGTGAAACCGAAAAGCGCATTCACCTCATCGTTGGTATATTTCTTGTCACATACAAATGGAACAATATCGGTAGCATTATTATGCTTGTCATATGTTGTGCACATTGTCAAGAATAAAAAGAGCCTATTATGCTCAACATTATACTTCCAATTTTCAAGTTCTTCTTTTGTTCCACAGAGGCAATCGCACTCATTGTTTGAACGGCTGAGAGGAATAGTATCTTTTACATCCTTATAGTAAAGGCTATCAACATATGATGAAAAGAAAGAGCCAAAATCAAGCGTTCTATATACAGCAATAGATTTACTGTTATACTGATTAACAACTTTACCATAATTGCTACCCAAAGCATATAACTGATAATTCCAATAGCGAAGATAAGCCTCATAGTTTGTGCCACATTCACTATTATAGATATGATTACTCATTGAATCTCCATATGCCATAACCTTATCAAAAATACTCCATATGGTATTATAGTTGCCGATAAGATTACAGTCATAGATAGAAGTGATGTTTTCTCTCTTCTCACCACAGCAGACAAATTCAATACTATGAAATGTCTGTGACATATCAATCGTGGTTGTGGCAAAAGGCATATCATTTGCTATGTTGAAATCTTTGTTAAGATTTTCAATAACCACGGATTTAATGTGCCCCTCTATTCTGTCCTTGAAGGCGTTATACATTTCAGCATCTCCGTTCTTGCGAAGATTAATCAACCAAGTGGCGGGTTCAATAATGGTCATTGTACCCGTACTTGTAAGCATTTTGATACCCAGTTCCATAAACTTGAAATGGAGTGTTCCGTTATATGGGGGGTTCTGTATTATGTTCTCAAATTTCATCTCGTTTAGCCCATTATATAGTCTATTATTTACACAGTCAATAATGGCAGTATCTTCCTTCGTGCAGTCAAGTTCACACCAATGATATTGTCTGCGAATGGCTTTGTCTCTACCTACCTTATCAAGCCACCCCTTATCTCTAAATATGGTGAGAAGTCTCTGAAAATACTTATGTGTCTCTTCAGTGGAAATAAGATAGATGTGCTTACCTGCTTGCAAGGTTTTCAGTAGGAGTGTTCCATTATGACGAAGGGCATCGCTAAATATACCAAAAGTATACTTCCCGTTATCCAACTGACACAATGTTCCACAAACACCGTCAAAATTGCCAATGAGAAGCATATTTCCCATTTCGTTAGGAACTGGGAAACGAACTGAATTGTTGTTAGCGAGTTTAATCTTGTCTTTTCTTGCCATATTATTTTCTTTTAAGCGTTACGAGTACAAATATAGGATTTTATTTTTTTTTCCAAATCGCCCCTATATTTATACCTATAAGCAAAAATCGTACCACAATTATTCTGCGAGGGCATTTATTTTATCCCAAAGCCCACTCCAAAATATCTTGTCCCTTCCATTAATAGAAAAGTCCCAAGTTTCTTTTCCGAAAACCACCACTCTTCCTTTGGTACGAGGGTTTCTATTAATTACTGAATACGCATCCTCCTCATTATCAAGCCAAATGAAATACATATTCTTTTTCGGATGCTCGGTAATGTTGATATATCCAGCGGCTGCACCTTCATAACCAAGTGCTTGGAAAATCTTGTTAGAAAGAAATTCCTTATCTTTATCAGCCCATCTGTTCCACCACTTCACTTGAATCACACTAGGTTCATCATTGATTATTGCCGTGAAATCAATACCATTGTCGTCTTCTTCTATAAGATTAGGAGACATACACCTTATCCTATAAAGTTCATCTTCAGACAAGAGTGTTGTTGTGTCTTCAGCAATTCTGTAACAGAAATACTCGCCAAAGAAGCCCTTAAAGGATTTTCTCATATCCTTGTAATCTTCCTCATTGAAGTTACCATCTATCTCCTTTGCCCAAGCCATATACTTCTCACTCAAACGGTCAATGAAAGCAAAATAATCATCAGTGTTATCGACGACAGTTTCGGGGGTAAACAGTTTTGTCTCACGAATAAATCTGTCAATACTACCACTATTGAAAATGTTTTGACCTTTATGCCAAACCATTTTTTCGCCCCAAGTTTCTTTCTCCACTTTCTTGAAGTCGGAGTATTTTTTCTCAACCTTTGTCATATTATTCGTTTTTATCTTTCTTTGATACCGTATTTTGCAAGTACCTTACTAACTATCTTCATAAGAGCATAATCGGAAATAATGTCGCATACGGGGTTCATTCCGTCAATATATCCAAACCGCTGCTTAATCTGGTTAACAGCCTCTTTGAATTCAAGTTCACCACCCATCTCTACCTCCCACGCACTCATAGGCAGAACAACCTCTTCCATAAACTTAACAATATTAACCTCAAGTTCTCTGATTTCGTCCTCAAACTCGTCTGCCCACTCGGAATCTCCACTCTTCCAACCACTGATGGATGTCTTCTTCTTGCCCGTAGCACCATAGTCCTTGTTGGGGTCAAGAGCAAATGCCTCCACACCTTCAAGTCCGTAGTACTTAACTGCAAACTTCACCATCTGTCTTTCAATGACATTCTGCCCGTTTTCGTCAATATCGGAGTTACCCACAACAAACAGCACATTTCCGTGTGTTTTGGTTCTGTCATTAAGTGTAAGCCCCCTTTCGGTAAGTTCCTCTGGACGCTCGTTCTTATAAGGACGAAGTATGCGGCCAATAGTTTGAATGTATTTAGTCTTTTCGCCGTCATTCACTCTTGTAGCACGATTACAGATAATACAATCTGTCAATGTCCTAATGTCAATTCCTTCTCTCAACTGCCTGATATGAAGGACAAAACAATTATTCTCTTCGTTGTCAACTTTGCCGATAAAATCAGTCTCGGAAATGAGTTTGAATTCATCATCATCATCCACACCGTCAAGTTCATCGTACTCGTCTTCTGACTTATTTGTCTTTGTGCCATTGTTTGAACAAGTAGAATATACTATCTGGCCATCCTTGTTCAAAGCGGCTTCAAGACGCTCAAGGTGGTCAGTATCGTCACAAGTGATAAGCACCTTATGGGTAATATGAGGCTCGTTAGCAATACA
>JALFSR010000095.1 GCA_022778745.1 Clostridiales bacterium | reverse complement strand
TATTGTACATTTGATACATTTCCGCTTTTATGATTCCCCAAAAACCTTCTGTCGGACCATTATCTATGCAATGACCAACCCGTGACATAGATTGTATCATTTCGTGTTCCTTGAGTTTTTTCTGAAAAACTTTACTTGTATATTGAAATCCTCTGCCACTGTGAAAAAGCGGTTTTGCTTTAGGATTGGCACCCAGTGCTTTATCAAAGGTTCTAAATACAAGCCTGTTATCATTTCTGGTGCTGATAACATATGCAACCGGATATCTGTCGTATAAATCAAGTATTGCACTCAGGTACAACTTTTTGTTTTCACCAGGAACTTTAAACTCAGTCACATCCGTATCCCACTTTTCATTGGGAGCATCTGCATAAAAATCTCTACCCAGCTTATTTTCGGCTATAGACTCTGGTGTTGATGAAGCATATTTCTTCTTTTTCTTTCTGATTACAGAATGAATTCCCAACTTTTTCATGATTCTATGTACTCGCTTCGGTTTATAATCAGTATGGTTGAAGTGATTAATCCAAGAGGTCATTCTTCGATAGCCCAAGATGTGATTGAAACGCTCATCATACTCCTTTATAAGCTCCGCCAGCTTCATATTTTCTGCTTCCTGTTCAGGTATCTCGCGGTGTAACCATTTATAGTAGGCAGCTCTTGATATTTCAAGCTGCTTGCACATCCAATTAATACTCCAATTCTTTGTTTCATAGAAAAACTTTATTTCCATAAATTTTGAATCATAGCGAAGTTTTCCGAGCCTCACATCCTTTCGAATTCCTGAACTTTTTTTAACAGTTCAGCTAACATATCCTTTTCCTGCAGTTGTCTCTTTAATCGGGCATTTTCCCTGCGGAGACGTTCCAATTCGTCTACCTCTTCATCTGTTTTATGGCGTCCTCGCTTATCCGTTAATCCTTCTTCGCCATGTGCATCATATTTTTTTACCCAGGAATAGACTTGGCTGTATGAGACATCATAAATGCTTGCAGTTCCTTTATAATCATGGTTGTGATTAATACAGTAATCTACGATTTCTTTGCGTTCTTCGATGGTTGTTTTTCTTCTTGCTTCTACCATATAGACCTCCCGTTTAGGACAATAATCCTTAAGTTCTCTATTGGCATTATACAATTCAACCCAACGCAATAAAATATCAGAATTACTAATTTTATATTTGGCTGATAGTCTATCGGCAGAAGCAACACCGTTAATATAATCTTAAACAACCATTTGTTTAAATTCTTTGGTGTAAATGTTATTACCTTTCGTTGGGTAAAGCCCTTCTGCACCTTGTTCTTGATAAACACAAAGCCAACGTTTAAAACATCCAGGTGGTGTGTTGTATCCAAGTTCACGGGCCTTTTCACACCAAGCATATTCGCCTCTTATGTATCCCTCGACAATTTTTATTTTTTCTTCTGGTGTATACTTTCGATACATAAAAAATCCCCCTTAAGTAGATTTTGGTTATTTACCTTGTCTACTTAAGGGGAATCATATCATCGCAACAGCCTCTTTTTGTTTCTTACTTATCTCATCAAATTATCATCTGAATCTTTTCTTTCCTGCGTTTATACTGTAATTACGCCAAGGCCCTCTAATACTGCAAAAACCAAAATTGCAATAATACAAACAGGTGCAATATATTTGATTAAAACAACATAGATTTTTTCCCTTCCAAATTTACATCCATTATATTTTACTTCATCAGTTACTGTCTTTGTGTCAAGCACCCATCCAATTAAAATACAAGTTAAAAATGCTACAATCGGCATTAATATACTATTACTGATAAAGTCAAAGAATGTTAAAAAGTCCATTCCAAGTAATGTAATATCACTCCAAATTCCATTCCCAAGAGAAGATGGAATACCCATTAAAAATGCAATTAAAAATACAACAATACATGCTTTTGGTCTGCTTACATTAAATTTATCCATCGCAAAGGAAATAATTGTTTCCATTAATGAAATGGAACTTGTAATAGCTGCAAAAAATACAAGTACAAAGAATACAAGACCTACAATTCTTCCAGCTGGCATCTGTGCAAATATTTTTGGAAGTGTAATAAACATCAGACCAGGTCCTTTGTTCATACCTTCTACTCCACTAAAAGATGCTACTGCTGGAATAATCATTAAACCTGCAAAAAATGCAATTCCTGTATCAAAAATTTCAATCTGATTGACACACTTATTTAAGTCAATACTTTTCTTTAAATATGAGCCGTATGTAATCATAATACCCATCGCCAAACTCATCGAATAGAACAGCTGACCAAGTGCCGCTAAGACAGTCTTTGGCGAGAACTTAGAAAAATCTGGGATCAGATAATAACGCAATCCACTCATTGTATTTTCCAATGTCAATACATAAATCGTGATACCAAGAATCATAACGATCAATACTGGCATCATAATTTTTCCAACTTTTTCAATTCCCTTTTCTACTCCAAAGAAAACAACAACTGCTGTCAGCATCAAAAAGATCCCGAACCATACAAGCGGCTCTGCTGGACTCGAAATAAAATCGGTAAAGAACGTATCTCCTGCTATGTCTGCAGCACCTGACACATAGGCACCGATATACTTTGTAACCCATCCTCCAATAACAGAATAATATGGGAAAATAATAATTGGAACGATAGCAGCAATATAACCTAGAAATCCAAAACGCTTATCTAATACTTGATAAGCCTGCACTACACTCTTTCCTGTTTTTCTTCCGATTGCGATCTCAGTTGTCATTAAAGCAAATCCAAATGTAACAGCTAAAATAATATAGACAAGAAGGAAAATTCCCCCTCCATACTGTGCTGCCAAATAAGGAAATCTCCAAAGATTACCAAGACCTACTGCACTTCCTGCAGCTGCTAGGATAAATCCTATGCTGCCTGTAAAACTACTTCTTTTCGTTTCACTCATAACTTTTCTCCTCTCTTTCGTGTGATTCACTGATTATTACACGAATGGTACATTTATAAGTTTTTATTTTATCATAGAAAATTTAACAAGACAACTATATTTTTTTATATTATTGATATATTTGCATTTATTTCATCTTTTTAATGGATATTTTGACATTAGGCAGCCACGCTAAAATATCAACGTTACGATTGTTTTTTTATATTTGTTGTATTATACTATTTGTGAACAAGAACAAGTCTGTGAAATATTCACAGTGTAATTATCTACACTATAAATATTAACGATTCATTCTTTAAATGTATGGGGAATGTCAATTAAATTATAAGTTGGAGGTATTTTTATGAAGGATCAATCTTGTGGATATTGTATGAGAGGGGAATTATTAGAAAAGTTCGGTATTTATATTTGCGATCTAAACGTCAGCTCTTTAATTTTATTCAAAGAGCAAAGTAAACCAGGAAGATGCATCGTTGCTTACAAAGATCCTGTCAGCGAAATCGTAAATATCAGTGCGGAAGAACGTGCTGCATTTATGGAAGA
This sequence comes from Clostridiales bacterium, assembly GCA_022778745.1. GTDB lineage: Bacteria > Bacillota > Clostridia > Lachnospirales > Lachnospiraceae > Fimimorpha. Next base: position 16,292 of record JALFSR010000095.1, on the reverse strand, counting down.
TATCGCAAAGGCAGCAAATGCCATCCATAAAGCTTTTCATCCGGACAAAGTCAATTATGGAGCTTATGGTGATACAGGCTGTCACTTACATATGCATCTCGTTCCAAAATACAAAGATGGGGATGAATGGGGCGGCGTTTTCCAGATGAACCCACAAAAGACATTTTTAACGGATGCAGAATATGCTGATATGATCGAAAACATTAAAGCAAATTTATAATCATTCGTATTAAAACCATATAAGAAATTCCCTGTTTTTCATGTATGCAAACATAAAGCAGGGAATTTCTTTCTTCAATAAAAAACTTCAGAATTTTTCCTAGATTATTACTTATTCTATCCTATTTCAACCGTCTCTAATACTTTTTTTAATTCATAAGCGGACTGTTCCAGTTTTTTCTTTTCCTCTTCACTAAATGCAATCTCTAATACTTGTTCTGCACCATCTTTTCCAATTATTGTCGGAATGCTCATACACAACTCAGAAAGACCATACTGTCCTTCTAATAATACTGATATAGGAACTACAGTATGACTGTCTCTTACGATTGCCTCTGCGATTCTTGCAGCCGCCATTCCAATTCCATAGTACGTCGCCCCTTTTCGTTCAATAATTTCATATGCACTGTCTCGCACTGCATGATAAATTGCATCCAATTCTTGTTCAAATGCTTCATGCCCTACTAGCTGTCCAAAACGATGCAACGAAATTCCATAAATATTAGCACAGCTCCATACCGCAAGCTCGCTGTCTCCATGTTCTCCTACAATAAATGCATGGATGTTACGGCTGTCTATATTTAATTTCTCGCTAATTAAATATTTAAGTCTTGCAGTATCTAACACAGTACCAGACCCAATCACTCGCTTCGGTGAATATCCAGACTCTTTTAATGCAACATGTGTAAGAATATCAACTGGATTTGAGACGATTAATAAAATCCCTTCACAATTTACTCGTTTGATTTCCTTTATAATCACTTTCATAATTGCTGCATTTTTCTGCACAAGATCAAGACGAGTCTCCCCTGGTTTCTGATTTGCTCCTGCTGTAATAATAATAACCGCCGCATCGGCTATTTGTTCATACGTCCCTGCATGAATGTCCATTGCATGAGCAAACGGCAAACCATGACTAATATCCATCGCCTCTCCCTCTGCTTTTTTATGAACAGCATCAATGAGTATCAATTCGGAAAATGTTCCCTTTTGCATTAATGAGTAGGCTATCGTAGAACCTACAAATCCACATCCAATAATCGCTGCTTTTTGTATATTAACCATATAAGGCCTCCTTATTTTGGAAAATTCATTTCAGTTTCCTTAATTGTTATATTTTCCAAAAAAGCAATCCTCATTCATAAAATTTTATAATATTCAAGCAAACAATTATCCCACCTGCCATACTGTAAAATACCTTTTGACCGCAGCATCAATATACATTAATAATATAGAAAAGCAGAAAAACAGATACGATATATTCATTCAAAATCTGCTCTCCTGCTTTTATATTTAAATGTGCAAATTAATTAATAGATGATCTGGAGATATTTCTCTCTCAACTGTATTTGTAATTCCCTCTCCAGTGTTTGGATGTTTATTAGAATATACTTGGTCTGCTGCAAATCCTATCAGTAGTAAAATACAAATTGGAATTAAAATGGATGTCTTTAATTTTCTTATCTGATTATCAAGCAATGGTGCGATAAAATATACAATTGCAATTCCACCAATTCCAAATACTAATAATCCTTCTGCACAGATTCGTCCGTGAAGATTAATAAAATATCCGCTATAATCCCACCAGCGCAGTCCTTTTGTCACTTCCAGATAATAAGCCGTAAAATATTCAAGCACACCACATAATACAACTATGAGTACAAATTCTAACACTGGATTCTTTCGAAACTTATTCAATATAATTAAAATCAGTATACCTCCAAATCCATAGATTGGAAGCCACGGTCCATGCAGTATGCCTCGATTTATAAATACACCATATGAAATCAAATGCAAACTTACTTCCCACATCCATCCGATAAAGGAAACGATAAAGAAAATTAAAATTAACGACCAAATCGTATAATGACGCATATAATAAATCATTTCCATTCGTTTTTCTTTGTCTCCTCCTTGAATGGAGAATAAGCGATTCGGATAAACATTTCCTTCTACTGCCTCTTTTAATCCAGCAATTCGTATTTGTCTCATCTGACTTTTTTCGTATTCTACTTCTTTATCTGAACGCACTAATAAAATACCAAACCAATTTGCCAGCCACTTATGAATTCCCTTTAAACTATCCATTTTCTCCTGAGGCGCATTTATTTCTTTTATTACATCCATATATACATGACTCAGTTGTCCCTGCTCTGGTTTCTCGAATAAATAACGATCATTCAAAAGTTCTGCTCCTTCTATTCCTTGTTCCTTTGCCAAAACTCGCATTCTTATGTAATACTGTGTCATTGTCGCAATATAATATGGGTTTTTAAACAAAATATGTCCAATTCCTAATGTGACAAACCCTAATAAATCCCATCCTATAAACGACAATTTCAAAACAAAACATTCCCATTTATGCCCTTTCATCATTCTTCGAGAAAGACCAATCGCTTCTTTTGCAGTAACATTTGGATTTTCTGCTACAATAAATGGCACCATCATGTAAGAATATTCTTTAATCAATCCTCCTAGTATTGTCAATGACCATAATGCATGATAAAGATTTTTCACAAATATAACCCATGATGCCTTTAGCCATCGCTTTACGCGGATTAAAAACAGAAATTTCTGGGCTTGTATTTTTTCGTAAGTCGCACCTTCCATAAATACACGGCGAGCAATTACTGTATATGTATCAACAAACAGAAAATAAAATAATTCCATCAATAACAATGCGACTATGATTACTATTATAAATGTAGCATTTGAGGAATGTGTCATAGAATTAATTGCTGTAACAATTGTTACAACTATCGATCCCGATGTAATGTAATTAAGAATCGCTGCAAATACACCTCGTCTTCTTCCTAATATGGCATTTTCTTTTTCTTCTCCCTGATGCTGATTCAAATTCTCTTGTTTCAGATTTTCATCTTCTTTTAATGATTCATTAATTAAATTCTCTAATTTTATGGATGAAAATCCACCAATTATATTGATACTTGTGTGACTTTCCGATTCAATTGGATCGTTTTTTTGAATCGCCCCCAATGAAGTACTAAACTCAGAACCCAAATATGCAGCAATCAAACAAACCATAACAAACCTTAAATAATGCTTCTTTAATGACTGTTTTGCTTTCCGCTTTAGTTCCTTTCTCATATATATTTCCTCCGATTTTTATATTGCATTCCTATACTATCATTCTTTTTCAATTATCATATCATCTACACAACGTCCCTGTGTTTTTATAAATGCAAATTGTCCTCCAACTACATTGGAACTGCCTGATCCCACCATTACAAAGGAAGTGGGGTTTACGCTCCCTATTATAAAATTTTTTCCATTCTCTTTGATTTCCAACAACCTCGATTTTACGGCGTTGTGTTCTCACACAAATAACCAATATATCTTTTATTTCCTAGAATTCTCTTCCTGTAAATACTGCTACTGAACGTGGGCGTAAAATAAATTTTCCGTCAATTTGTGTCTCTTCGCCTTCTTTATAATAATATCGTCCGTCCCCGTCTCCATATGTATTTACACTCAAATACCACGCACCTTTTTTATTCAAATTTGGAAGTGTAATTTCCACATCTTCCCAATAAGTATTGACAGAAACATAAACCATATCATCTTTTCCCTTTTGTTTGTCATATCCTGCAAAGCTGACAGATAACGTCCTTGCATCTCTCGGTATTGTCATATCATCTGCATTTAAGTTATGCATATGCAGTGGATCCATACCACAAACAGCATCTGGCAATCGTTTGCGAATCACTGCATGTTCTTGACGATATTGAATCATAAAACGGAAAAATTCAAATAATTCATGATTTTTCTCTAACAAACTCCAATCAAGCCATGACATTTCATTATCCTGACAATAACAGTTATTATTTCCATACTGTGTATTTCCAAACTCGTCTCCTGCTAAAAACATTGGAGTTCCTCTGCTGCACATTAAAATCGCACACGCATTCCGAATCATCCGAAAACGCAGTTTTAGCACCTCTGGATCGTTGGTGTCTCCTTCCACACCACAATTCCAACTGCGGTTATCGTCATTTCCATCGGTATTGTCCCAGCCATTTTCTTCATTATGCTTCTCATTATACGCATATAAATCATATAATGTAAAACCATCATGACAAGTAAAGAAATTTACACATGAGTTATATCCTGCATAACTTCCGTTATAATCTGGATAAAATCCCCCATATAAATCTCCTGAACCAGAAATACTCCACGCTGCATTCCATGATTCCCAATTGTTTCCCTTTAAAAATGCACGCAGCGAATCTCGATATCTTCCATTCCACTCTGCCCATCTTCTGCTTGCTGGAAAGCAACCTACCTGATACATTCCTCCTGCATCCCACACCTCTGCAATTAACTTTACATTACGCAAAAGAGGGTCATATGCCAGACTTTTGAGCAATGGAGGATTATTCATTGGTGAGCCATCTTCATTTCTTCCTAAAATACTTGCAAGGTCAAAACGAAATCCATCCACTCGATAATTCACGATCCAATAGCGCAGACATTCCAATATCATCTGCTGTACAACTGGATGATTACAATTTAATGTATTACCGCATCCACTGAAATTATAATAATTACCAGCTGGAGTAAGCATATAATAAATTTTATTATCAAATCCTTTAAAAGAAAACATCGGACCTCGTTCATTTCCCTCAGCAGTATGATTAAATACTACATCAAGAATTACTTCAATTTCATTCTCATGGAGTTCTCTGATTAATTCTTTTAACTCTGTCCCTTCGCAGTTATATTCTTTTTCTGGTGAAGATGCATAACAAGAGTTTGGAGCAAAAAATCCGACTGTATTATATCCCCAATATTCTATTAACTTTTTACCATTTCTCTCTCTTGTATTGACTGTCTCATCAAATTCAAAAATAGGCATCAGCTCTACAGCATTAATTCCTAATTTTTTTAAATATGGAATTTTTTCTTTTAACCCTGCAAATGTTCCTCTATGTTTTACTCCAGAAGACGGATCAGCTGTAAATCCACGCACATGCAGTTCATAAATAACCAAATCACTCATTTCCCGTGAAGACTGCGGCATATCTCCCCAGTCAAATAAATCTTTTACTACCCTTGCATGATAGTCTCCTCGTTTTTTTTCTCCCCATGTTCGATTTGCCACGATCGCTCTTGCGTATGGATCTAAAAGAACTTTTTTACGGTCAAATAACAATCCTTTATCTGGATCATACGGACCATCAATCCGATACGCATATTCAAACTGTTCAATATCTAACCCAAAGACAATCATAGAATACACATCCCCGATCTTATATGCTTCTGGAAATGGAAGTACTGCATAAGGCTCCTCTTCTCCTTTATGAAACAATAATAATTCACAATAAGTTCCATAATGTGTGTGAACTGTAAAATTAACCCCATTTGGCAATACCATTGCTCCATTTACGTCAAACATTCCTGGTCTGACAGGAAATCCCTCAATTTCTCCCATTGGAGTAGCCGATACAATATAATCAATTGTCGATTTTTGAGCATACAGTTTCAAATTATTTCCTCCTGTCTTTTGTCTTTTTTATTTTTCCTCCGAGCATTCCTATTCAATGTTGCTTTAAGTTTTCTCTGTTTCAATAAATACCGTATTATCCCTTTTTCTTTTTGTTTTTACTAGATTTGATTAACAGCAAAATCAATATACCTGAAGAAAGAACAAGAATGACAACATAAGTAATTATCTTTATGTCATCTCCTGTCTGAGCATTATTTTTATTTCCACCATCATCTATTCCACTGCTTGTATTAGGATCAGAAGCTTCTTCTCCACCTGTTTCAGAACTCGTTTCTGATCCTTCATTATTGTTGTCTGAGTCAATAGAACCTGGTCTCCATTCTGTTTTTGGTTCTGCCAATATATGGAATATGAGTTCTCCATCACTTTCCATTGGAATACTCGCAACAAATGGAAGCGTCTTGAAATGCCCATCTTCGTATAACAATATCTCTTTTTGAGCAACTAAATAAACCCCTTGTTCTAATTCATGAAATATTGTCTTTCCTAAAGAATCTGTTTCCTGCACTATACCCGGCACATTTTTTTCTATTGCAAATTGCAATAATTTTTTTGCATTTTCTATCTGTACTGTGGAGGAATCACTTTCAAATAATACTGGACAATCACGAAAAGTTTCATTTAATATCCATTTTCCATTTTGGTAATCTCCTACTCGATAAACGATAAATTTAGCATTTGCTAAATTTATTTGTAATCCTCCTTTTACTGTACCATGATAAAAAATAGTGATGCTTCCTTTCTGATCTATGGCAGCAGCCTGGGTTTTTATCGGCAAGATCATTCCGATACTTACTATCAGTGCATATAAATATAACTTCCATTTATTTTGCTTCATTTTTCACTCCTCATTATTATATGATGTTGGGGTCAAAAGATAGTTTGACCCCATGATACCTACGGATTGCTCCGCACTATGTGTTCTCGCAATTCTAGAAACATTCGAAATTCACCCTAATCGGGCTACTTTCTCATGTTTTGTGGATCCCAAAATCATACTTTTTCATGCAAGCATGAAACGCATGACCTTTTGACCCTGGTATCATTATATTACATTAATGGCGCTACTACCTTCATTACATGTCCTATTACTTTTAATGAAAGTTTTTCATGGCGAATAGTACTCATTGTCACACGTCTGCATTTCTCTAATGTTGACTGAAAATCGGATTCAATATCAACAATACAATCCGTACCATATAGATAAGCCGCACATTCAAAATGATGATATAAACTTCGATAATCTAAATTAATGGTACCGACTACAGCTTCTCGATCATCACTGACAAATACTTTTGCATGAACAAACCCTGGGGTATATTCATAAATTTTTACACCTGATTCAAGAAGTGATCGATAATGTGTCTTAGCAAGTGCATATGCCACTTTTTTATCTGGAATACCTGGCAATATAAGATTGACTTCTACTCCACGTTCCGCAGCAAATTTCAGTGCGGTTTCCATTTCTCCATCCAAAATCAGATATGGTGTCATAATATGTACATAATGACACGCACGATTTAAAATATCCATATAGAGGCGTTCTCCTACTTTGTCATCATCCAATGGACAATCTCCATAAGGAATTACATAGCCAGAAACATTTTCTGGCGCTAATGTCGGATACGATAAAAACTGATCAACCTCCAGTTTCTTCTCATCTACACTCCACATCTGCAAAAACATCAGAGTAAAGCTTTTAACTGCCTCCCCTTTCAGCATAATCGCAGTGTCTTTCCAATGTCCAAACCGGGTAATATGATTAATATACTCATCGGCCAAATTAACACCACCAGTAAACGCTGTATGTCCGTCAATAACTAAAATTTTTCGATGATCTCGATAATTATAATGTGTTGAAATAAATGGCGTAATCGGTGCAAACATTTTACATTGAATTCCTAATTGCTTTAGCTGATCTGGATATTCATGTGGAAGTGTAGAAAACTCACATGTTCCATCATACATAACGCGAACATCCAAACCTTCTGCAGCTTTTCTTGCAAGTATTTCCAAAATTTTTCCCCACATCAATCCCTCATCAATAATAAAATATTCCATGAAAATAAAATGTTTTGCATCTTCTAGCTGACGCAGCATTTCTTCAAATTTATTTTCTCCAAGTGGAAAATAAGTCACTTGTGTCCGATCAAAAATAGGATAGCACCCTGTACGGTGTACGTAATGGGCCAGAGAAGCTGCTCCTGGATTTTCCTTTGAAAACCGCTCCATCGCTTCCTCAGATTGAGGAATGCTTTGCTTTGTACTGTTAATTAACTGATTCAGACGCATCTTCAACGCACGATGTCCTATATCGCTCTGTGTATATATAAACAACAATATACCAAATACTGGCATCATCATAATAAGTACTAGCCATGTGATTTTTGCAGTAGGATTCATACGATGATTTAATAAGTACACTACCATTATAATAGTAAATAGTAATCTTCCCCCTACAACATGTGGAAGAAACGTCTCAAACCATCCAAAAAAGGTAAACAGCATGAGCATCTGCACAAGAAGCAATAAAATAATCAGACCCATACGGCTGAACACAACTTGAATTACTCCCTTTTTTCCCTTTTTTAATAAATTTAATCCCCTATCTCCAATATCTTTTTTCAAATCACTAAGACTGCTGTTTTCTTTGCTATTTTTGATTACATTAATCATAGCATTACCATTGTTTTTGTTTAATGCAATTACTTTTTTTGTATTCCCCTGCTGTTTTGAACTAGCGAAGATTTTTCCCTCTGGTTTCCGTTCTGGTTCAACAGATGTTTTTATTTCTGATTTCTGCTTTGCTTTTGCAGATATTGTCGTTTGGTTTGATACAGTGGATATTTTTGTCTTACTTTTCTTGTTTGATACGGCAGTTGGCTTTGTTCCGCTTTTCTTGTCTGATACGGCAACTGGTTTTGTTCCACTTTTCTTATTTGGCTCTCTCTTTAATGGAATAATATTTTCTTCATTCGTCTCTCGTTTTAACGAGATAATATTTTTGGCGTCCTCCCTTTCCTTTTGTGAGGCTGAATTTTTGTTTTCCGTGTCTTTTCCCTTCATTATCATTCACCTGCTCTACTGTTTCTATTTATTGTCTCTGCAAATCTGTCATGTCCCTCTCAGAATGAAACGGATTCATCTGTCTCATTCTGCATTCACATATCCGATGAGGTTAGTATAGCATATATTTTCGATTTTTGCGACACTAATCTATACGATATGGCTAATTTTTCGTAATATATCTATATATAAAGTATTTTCTTTTTTGTCCGCATATCATTATTTTTATCGCAGCTTTTTTTATTTTTAAGTGTGTAAAACGCTAAATAAAGATGACATGTCCGTTTTACTACATCATCATCTATTCTTTGCACTATCTAAATACATAGAAAGGGTTTTATTATGTTACAGACAATTGAAACAATGAATGAGGCTGTGAACAATTTTATCTGGGGTGTTCCAGCCATGATCTGTATTATTGGTGTCGGGTTTTATCTCAGTATCCGAACAAATTTTGTACAGATACGCAAATTTCCCTATGCAATAAAAACAACAATTGGAAGAATCTTCCGCAAACGAACAGCCAGTGACGGAGCAATGACACCGTTTCAGGCTGTCTGCACTGCATTGGCTGCTACAGTAGGTACAGGTAATATTGCTGGTGTAACAGGTGCGATTGCAATCGGCGGTCCAGAATCTGTTTTCTGGATGTGGATCTCCGCTCTTCTTGGAATGTGTACTAAATTTTCTGAAGTAACTTTGGCGATTCACTTCCGTGAACGAAATGAACATGGTGATTATGTAGGCGGTCCAATGTACTATATTAAAAATGGTCTTGGGAAACACTGGCAATGGCTTGCTGTCACATTTTCTGCATTTGGCGTTTTAACAGTATTGGGTACAGGTAATGCGACTCAAGTGAATACGATTACAAGTGCAATTAACTCTGCACTTTTAAATTTTCATTTTATTCAGGATTCTCAAGTAAAGACAAGCAGCCTTATCATCGGTATTGTGATCGCTGTTCTCGTCGGACTAGTGCTTCTTGGAGGAGTAAAACGAATCGGACGTGTGACAGAAAAACTCGTTCCATTTATGGCTATTTTATATATTTTACTTTCTTTTGGCGTCATACTGCTTAACATTAATAATATTCCTCATGTATTTCATGATATTTTTTCTGGTGCATTTCAGCCTTCTGCGGTGACGGGCGGTGCTGTAGGAAGCTTTTTTCTTAGTATGAAAAAAGGAGTATCCCGTGGTATTTTCTCTAATGAAGCAGGTCTTGGTACTGGTTCTATCGCTCATGCATATGCTGATACAAAGAAACCAGTAAAGCAGGGATTTTTTGGTATATTTGAAGTATTTGCAGATACCATTGTAATCTGCACACTTACTGCACTTGTGATTCTTTGCAGCGGTGTTCCTATTTCATACGGAAATCCTGCTGGAGCAGAACTTACAATTCTTGGCTTTACCTCTATTTATGGAAACTGGGTATCCATTTTTACTGCTGTTGCAATGTGCTGCTTTGCTTTTTCTACTATTATTGGATGGGGACTTTACGGAGTTCGCTGCATTGAATTTTTATTCTCTACCAAAGTCATCCAGCCATTCATGGTTGCCTACTCTCTTGTTGCCATTATCGGAGCAACGATTGATCTTGACCTTATGTGGAGCATCGCTGAGACATTTAACGGTCTGATGGCAATTCCAAACTTAATTGCATTATTCTTGCTTCCTGGTACAGTAGCTAAACTATTAAAAGAATTTTTTATATCTGAAGAATCCGAATCAAAACTATAATAAAAAATCACGGTTTGCGTACCAGTTATCTGCTATGCAAACCGTGATTTGTCTTAAGCCTTATAAACGAAAGGATTTTATTTATGAACACACTTTTCTGCAATCTCCTTGCTATTTTCTTGAAAACATATGTTTGATAAAAACATACATAACAATGACAAATGCGATTAAATATCCAAATGCCCCGAGTGCTGGAATGCCTAATATCTTTGGTGTCATGTTTGTTGTACATATAATGCTTGAACTAATTAAAAGTGCCATAACCCAAAGCCCCATAACAATATTTCTTACAAGACGTCTTAAAAGATGTCCAAGCTCGTGGGAAACATGTAAATCTAAGTTCACTCTCGTCTGTCCTTTTAAATGTCCCTTCAAAATATCAACGGTTAAAGAAGGAATATCCAGTGATTTACGCAAGGAACGATAAAAACTTTTTCCACTTGATTTTAATTGTTTCTTCCAATTATCTCCAGCAAAAAATATTCCTTTTATACGCGCTATCGCAATCTCTGTCATATTGATTTCTGGGCAAATGGATGCTAATACCCCCTCCATATGAGTCAGACCTCGTGCAAGCATCGTCAACCCATGTGGCATTGAGATTTTATTTTCTTTCATTACTTCCATTAAATCCTGCATTAATTCTGCAATATCAATACTTCCCATATCGGCAGTTCCATACTTTGCCATTAAGCTGCGAATATCTTCATAAAGCTGACTTGGATCAGGATTTTCTCGGAATTCTCCTAATGCAACAACTGAGTCTTGAATTAGACCAATATCATTCATTGCTACTCCTTTGACTGCCTGCTCTAGCAGTTCTCTGTCCCTCTCGGTAAGCCGTCCCATCATCCCCATATCCATCCAAACGATTTTTCCATCACAAACCTTTACATTGCCTGGATGCGGGTCAGCATGAAAAAATCCATCTTCAATCACTTGTTTAATATAATTATCGACAAGCTTACTGCCCACTTCTTTTAAATCATAACCATCTTCCAACAATTTCTCTTTTTTATCAATGGGAAATCCGTCAATATATTCCATCACAAGTACATGCATCGTCGTATATTCTCGATACAGACGCGGAGTTGTCACAAACATAACTTCTTTATTTTTGCGCGCAAACTCTTCCATGTTCGATGCTTCCGTTAAAAAATTCATCTCTTCCTGTGTTACAAGCCAAAGTTCGTCCAACACCATATCAAGATCTACCATATCTTTGATACTAACTGGCGGAAGCAGTTTTACAGCTTTATGAAGTAAGGCGATATCTCTCGCCATTACTTCATAAATTCCCTTTCTCTGAACTTTTACTACGACTTCTTCCCCTGACTTTAGCCATGCCCTATGCACTTGAGCAATGGATGCAGAACCAAGCGGTTTTTCCTCAATCTTAGCAAATACTTCCTGCCACCCAAATCCATAGGATTCTTCAATAACTTCCTTTACTTGTTCAAACGGCATCGGTGCGACATCGGAACAAAGCCGCATCAATTCATCACAATAACGCTTCGGCAAAATATCCGAGTGCATCGACATAATTTGACCAAGTTTAATATACGTCGGTCCTAAATCTTCTAAAATCAAGCGTAATTTTTCTGGTGTCACACCTCTCGTAATTGCATATTTACGTAATACTAAAGTTACTTCTTTTAGTCTTGATCTATACGAAGCAGAATTCTTTTTTTGAGTGTCCTCATTACTCATTAGATTCCTCTTTTGCTTCTGCATTTTCATCACTTACTTCTTTTTTCTGCTCGTTTGCTGCTTCCATCGCCTGAATCTGCTCTTTTATCTGTGCAAGCTGTTCTGATGTCATCGTTTTCAAAAGTTCGCTTAATTCTTCTGGAGAAGACGCCTTGATTGATATATTCACATTATCTTTTACTGTTTTCTTAATATTATGCTTTAATTCCTGGTTTAAAACTTTACCCTGTTCTACTGTCAATTCTCCTTTTTTTACCATCTCATCTAAGATTTCTTTTGACTTTTCCGCAGTTGTTGCAATCGTTCCAACACCTGCCAATAATACCTTTTTCATTGTTTCTCCAAATTTTTCCATTGTCTTCTCCTTTCTTTTCCAATTAGGCAAAATATCGTACATATCGCGTTAGTTTACATGCAGCGACAAATAAAAATTAGACATTCCCGTTTATCTTATGCTTTTACATAAACAAAAAATTCTGCATACCAATCATTACCAAAACCTTTGGCAGAAAAATAATGCATCCAACAACTGCTGCCATAATAGCTGCAATCAGGACTGCTCCAGCTGCAGTATCTTTTGCTATTTTTGCTAACGGCTTTCTCTCCTCTGTAATAAGATCTACTGTCGCCTCCACAGCTGTATTTACTAATTCTAATGCCATAATCAGCCCAAATAGAATAAAACAGATACACCATTCTATTACTGATATTTTACATATCATTCCTGCAATTATAACAAATATAGCCATCATACAATGTATTTTCATATTTCTTTCTTTTTTTATACATGTATCGATTCCTTCAAAAGCATATCCGAAGCTTCTATGTAATGGGTCTTTTTTTTCCATACTAATCCTCCATACCACCTAAAAAGCAGCTCAAATAATGATAAGAAATCTCACAGTCCGATGACTTCACGGTAAAGCCTAACTGCTTGCGATGCTGAATCACGCTCTTTTTTCTGTTACTTTATTTTTATGATGCCAGACTCAAAAGCTTTTGACCCCAACATCTTTTTATAAAACTATTATAACAAATATTTTAAAAACTGACCAGTATTTTATTGTCTTTTAAGAAATCAACGAAATTTTCTACATCAACCAAACATTTTCAATCTGCTTCGCTATTCCATTATAAACATAGACATATTTGATAAAAGGCAGCCGACCACCTGCTAATACAGATGACCGGCTATTCTTTCAATAACTATTAATAATTCTGAGCATTTATTTCAAAATAACTTTGAGGATGTTTACATGTCGGACATTCTTCTGGTGCCTTTGTTCCTACAACAATATGTCCGCAGTTACGGCATTCCCACACTTTTACTTCACTCTTCTCAAATACAGCTGCAGTCTCTACATTTTTTAACAATGCACGGTATCTTTCCTCATGATGCTTTTCAATTGCAGCAACAAGGCGGAATTTCTTTGCTAATTCTGTGAATCCCTCTTCTTCAGCAGTCTTGGCGAAACCTTCATACATATCTGTCCATTCATAGTTTTCGCCATCTGCCGCAGCTTTCAGATTTTCTTTTGTGTCACCAATTCCCTTTAACTCTTTAAACCACAGTTTTGCATGTTCTTTTTCATTATCTGCGGTCTTTAAAAATAAAGAAGAAATCTGTTCATATCCTTCTTTCTTTGCTACCGATGCAAAATAAGTATACTTATTTCTTGCCTCTGACTCTCCAGCGAAAGCAGCCATTAAATTCTTTTCTGTCTGTGTTCCTGCGTATGGATTACTTGGTGCAGCCTCTGCAATTTTCTCAAACATAGCTGCTGGCTGCTTACAGATTGGACAGACAAAATCTGCTGGTAACTCCTCTCCTTCATAAATATAACCACAAATCTTACATTTCCATGATGCCATTTTGTGTCCTCCTTTATTTTTTAATATTGAACTTTTATCTTTATATGATGTATGTAACATCTTTTCAGCTATTTCACTCAATGGTTTTCCATAAAACTGTTCGTAGACTTCTTTTATATCTGGATTCTCATGACTCTTACGAACAGTCATCGCTTCGTCTTTTTTATATAGTGTTTTGATTCGCGACTGTCTTACGGCGTCTTTATCTTTCATAATATCTTTTGGCTGTCCTCCGCCTCCGATACAGCCGCCTGGACATGTCATTACTTCAATAAAATGATACTGCTCCTCACCGTTTTTCATACGCTCTATTAATTTTCGAGCATTTGCTGTACCATATACTACTGCTACATGAATATCCATATCAGCAATTTTTAATGTCGCTTCACGTATACCATCGTATCCTCTTACTGGAGTCAGATTTAAAAGAAGATCGGGTGCTGGTTCATTTGTAATAAATTCATATGCTGTACGCAAAGCAGCTTCCATAACACCACCCGTATTACCAAATATTACTCCTGCACCAGATGCCTCACCCATTAGTCTGTCATAATCACTGTCTTCAAGACTCACGAAGTCTATCGCTTCTTCCTTTGCCCATTTTGCTAACTCTCTTGTAGTAATGACATAATCCATATCTCGTAGTTTATCATTTCCATGATATACCGCTGATGCACACATCTCCTCTCTGCGAATCTCATATTTCTTCGCAGTACAAGGCGTCAATGCCACATTTACAATTTTTTCTGGATCAACTCCCATTTTTTTTGCAAAATGTGTCTTAATTGTAGGTCCTTGCATACCAATCGGGCTTTTTGCAGTCGAAATATTTGGAAGAAGCTCTGGATAGTACATTTCCGCAAATTCTACCCATGCAGGACAACAGCTAGTAAACTGCGGAAGCGGTGCTGTTTTCTTCGTTATTCGCTTAATCAGCTCACTTGCCTCTTCCATAATTGTTAAATCCGCCGCAAAATTTGTATCTAATACATAGTCTATTCCTAATTTTCTAAGTAATGCAACCATCTTTCCTTGGACAAAGCTGCCGTCTGCCATTCCAAATTCTTCGCCTAGTGCTGCACGGACTGATGGAGATGTACTTACAATGACAATCTTGTCTGGATTATGAATCGCATCTCTTACTTCCATATATTCATACTTTTCTGTAATACTGTCAACAGGACATACATTCGCACACTGACCACAATGAATACAAATTGCCTTTTCTTCTGTCTGCTCAAATGTATACGTCCCGTGTACACCAATCTGATTCGTACATACTTCTTTGCACATTCCGCACTGAATACATTTTTCTTCTATTCGGCGTATGCTTGGATTATCCAATTCAATCGGTACACGTACATCCATTGATAAATGTTTCATAAATAAAATCCTTTCGTTTGTTGTAGGAGGAAACCCACTACCTTTAGGCGGCGGGTAGTTGACAATACCCTCCGTTCTCTTTTACTTCGTTTTATAATTGTTTTTTAATTTTTTTCTGCATTCCATACAAACATAAAATACTTTCAAATCATAATATATAAATTCTTCCCCTAACTGTTCCTGTAATGATCCAGTGAGATCTTCAAATATAATATCAGAAATCTTTCCACAGTGCTTACATACAAGATGGTCATGTTTCTGTATACGATCATACCGATCTGGCATTCCTTCAACGGATACTTTGCGAATTAATTCTGCTTCCCATATTTTGTTTAGATTATTATATACCGTCGCAAGAACTACATTAGGGTATTTCTTTTTTAGTTCTTGAAAAATCTGATCCACGGTTAAATGCTCATGGGAATTATTAATAATATAATAAATTTCTTTTTCATACTTCGTCATGGGCACACCCTCTCTCATTATTCTTTTTAGAATCATTTTAAATATATTATAATATTTCTAAATTAATTTGTCAAGTGTTACTTGCTTACTGAATCAGCTCTGTAAAGTAAATTCTCCTTTACCCCTGTTTTATTGATGATGTTACAGGTTATATCTGCAAATCTCTCCAAAATCCACAGCAACATCAATTTGACCTCTACTTATCCACAGATGCAGGCTGCATTTTCTCCTGTGCCTTGTTTTTTTCTGTTTTTATTCACATTTTTTGACTTATCCACTTTACCAGAATTCCGGAATCTGTTAT
>JALFSR010000094.1 GCA_022778745.1 Clostridiales bacterium | reverse complement strand
GGTGCAATGATATTATCGCTGATGCCATGATCACTTAAAGCATCCCTGTAAGTATCCAGAAGTTCCTGATTTCCCCCAAGTTCCCACATTGCGGAAACAATGGAATGATCGAACATTCCGGAACCTTCCACGTAACTGTTTCCCGGAAAATTGGTATTCAGAAACTGCATGGTCATCTCAAATACTGCCCGCATATCCAATATGCTGTAATCATGATGATCTCCACCGTGAACTGCAGATACTTTTCCATCTGCAATCTTAATCAGAGCATCCCCTTTCGCTACCTTCAGGCAGTAATTCACTACCTTCGCATAATTTGCTGTTTCCAGTTTTCTAAGCCCGGAACCAGAAATTCCTGCCCGATCCAGAATTGTCCGGATTGCACAGGTACGCACCGGATAGGTCTCACCCTTAATTTTTAAGGCAAGCTGGGTATTATTCTCAGTATCCACCAGGATCTCTTCCCAGTTTTTTCCTATTGTGTCCTTCATTTTACCCGCTTCCTGAATAGCCGGAACCAGTCGCAGTGTTCTTGTAGGCTTACGAATCCAGGATGATTCTTTTGCTCTCTGTGCCAAAAATTCCAGCATCTCCTTTGGGTCTGCAAACGTCGTCTGATACGCATCTGCAAAAATTCTTGTTTCATTCATGTGTCTTTCCACCTTTCTTAAAATAAGTTTTATCCATAAACAGCTCAAAGCTGGTTGTGGCTGCTCCATCTGCCATTAAACAAATAAAAAAAGGAATGAAAAGAGTATTTCTCCATCCATTCCTAAATCTCTGGTATTTTACCTAATAAAACAAAAAGCATCACTACCGCGATACACATCGCATAGTGACACTTTATACAAACATAAACAGCTTATGCCAGACAGGAAGTTTTTCTCTGCCTGTTGATTCCGGGATTCGCACAATCCCAGAACTTCCCTACAAGGGAATGCATAAAAAATAAACTATATCAGTATAGTAGCACAAGATATTGTTTGTGTCAATTCTATATATACTATATATTGTTTTCTGTAATAAAAACAATATGCTCACCCAGGAATTCTTTACATGTCTGTTTTACCTTTCCGTACTGCTCACTGTCTTTCTTAGCAGCTCCTGCACACAATGCAGAAAGGGGACATCCCTCACAGTTGTTCTGCAAGGCTTCTTTAATCCATTCTATTTCCTGTTCTGTTCCGATTACTTTCATCTGACTCACCTCTATTACATCATACCCCGAAATCACATAAGCAACACATTTTTTATCTTGCTTTTTACGTCTGTAACACGCCAAAAAACCTACCATTTTACTTAATTCAATGTATTGTATCCGTAAATTACGGTTACAATCAATAATATTGTTCTTTATATCCTTAATACACCTATTTTAATCCGTAATTTCACTTTCGTAAATAGTTTAAAATAAAGGAAAATGGAGGTGTGACAGATGGATGAAAAATTTATCTCAGAACGCATTACCGAACTGCGACTTAAAAAAGATGTTTCGGAATACCAGATGAGTCTTGATCTTGGTAAAAATAAAAGTTACATCCAGAATATCAGTTCCGGACGTTCTCTGCCTTCCATGAGCCAGTTCTATGAAATTTGCCGCTATTTTGAAATCACACCTCAGGAATTCTTTGATGAAAGGCTTCATGATCTGCCTCTGTATCAAAAAGCCAATGAATTATTAAAACAATTGGACGAAGACGATATGCTGGCCATCCTCTCCATTCTCAAACGATTAACTGAAAAACATTCCTAATGCTTTAGGGGTGCCTGTATTCTGGCAACTTATTTAGTACCATAAAAGTGTAGTTGTAGAGAGTAATTAACTCTGACATCTGCACTTATTTTATTATAATAAGGGGAGTAATTGGTCTGACGAAGGCTTATTTGGATTATTGCATCCGTCAAAAAAACCGTTAACCAACCCTTTATTATAAGCATTCGATTAAGCAGGTAGGAATTCGCTCCCGCGTAACCAACTAAACTGGATGGTAATACGTGCGTCTGGAACAATAACTAATAACGGTTATAGGATGTTCAAGATGAAAAGCGTAGGAATTAATGTATCGAAAGGTAAAAGTATCGTCTGTGTACTTAAGCCACATAGTGAAATAGTTCTTCCGAATCAGGCAGATCTAACAGTATATAGTAGAAGCCGGTATACGAAAAATCCCATCCAACCAACACCGCTCTTGTATCTGCGTTCAAATTCATCATTTTCTTTTCCTTTCAGCAAGACAGGCCTCCATCAATGCGATGGGGTCTGTTGTCGGTTTCTTTTTATGCAGCACTAATGGTAATACTTATTCCTAAAATAATTTCTAATTCTTTTAAAGCTTCTTTTAACTTTTCTTTTTCAGCATCGCCTTCCACTTTAATTTTTGCATTTGGAATAGATTGTAACGATGGAACAGCTATTAAACTACGATATGTTTGAAACCAAAAAGCAATATTTAACTTAATAATCTGCTCAATTAAACACTCATTCAGATTTTGAAAGACAATCTGATTTTTCAGTTTTTCATAATCATAATTTGCTTTCCAAAGGAAATTATAAAATCCGTCTTCATTAGCTGGTTTGGGTGCATCTTGTGCAACCGGAAAATTCTCGTTTCCTACCAGTTCTTTACTTACAGTATATTTATATTTTGGTAATGCCCCCTTATGCTGAGCTATTTCTAATAATGATTGATTCTCAAGAGTCTTTTTAATTAATGCTGCTTGAAGTATCACATGACTAATATCATTTTGCAATGTTAGGTAAGCTTTCTTCTCCTTCCTTAATTGCGGAATTTCAACCTGTATCAGAAAAAATAAGTAACTGACGACATATCCGATAGCCAAATCATATGGAATCTGATCGTTCGGGATAGGTCCATTGAGTATTTTCAGAAATGGAAGTATTGATGGCCATGTGCTATATCTCGCAATAATCAGTACTGCCGGTATCAGCATTACAGTTAAAATAATAAAAACACTATGTTTTTTCCAAAATATATTTTTCAATTACACCCCTCCAATCAGAACAAAACCACACCAACACATTGGGTTGCTAAATGGACATTCTTTTAAGCTCTCGGTATATAAGCTATGACGTAATTCCCTATTTTGTGTATTATTCTCTAACATATTGCAGAATTTTCTCAACTGGTGTCCTTTATAATTTTTTAATCTATCTAAGGCGATCCAAAACGCTTCCGTTATTGTATGCTTCTCCCTTATTGCGCAGAAAAATTCATATTCAAACACTAATGATGCCGATGAGCGAACATTCCAAAGCGTTTCTACTGTAGCCCTGGCACCTGCGATTCTACAAGCCGACCCAATGCCAAATATACCGAAATTAGCATACACCCTTCCATAACCACTTTGACAAACTGGAAGCATAACGATCTCCAAGTTCGAAAGATCGGTTTCCATAAAATCCTTACTATAAAGTTTTTTTCCATCTGGTGTTAAAACATAATTTCTTTCTTCTGCATTAAGTGAATTAATATCTTGGTATATACCGTGTCCAGACAAAACAAGTGCACCTTTCGCTTCCAAAAGGTTCTCTGATAATGTTGTTTTAAAGACATTACCAACAACTTGATAGTCAACAGATTTTTCCAAGAAATCAACCACATCGATTGTTCTCGTTGGTATATCAATTAAGAATAACTCTCTCTCTGATGCAACAACATGAACATTAACTGCTATACAATCATGAATTGCTGAAGCAATTGGAAATTCTGTAATCTGTTTCTGGAGATTCAGATAAATATCCTTGTAGCAGAATGAGCGTTCATTCATGACCTCTTCCAATTTTCTGGCAATTTCATATGCAGCCTTAATTTTTTCTTCAACTGAATATTCCTTCTTATCAAGTTGAATCGCATCAGAGATTTCGGCGTCCTCAATAAAAGGAATCTCCTCATCATCAACCATCTGAAGGCTTTCATAATAGATATCGTTCTGATCAATCATAAACACAAGCCATCCGTTAGCTTCCTGCCATATATCTATATAAAGCCCTTCGAGCGAACGCATTCTGTTCAAAAGCTGATCAACTTTGATTTTCGAGTAGTGCCCCATGCTGCTATTTCGTTTTATAGAACCATGTGCCTCACATTGCATATCATAAATGATATTTTTATAAGGCGCCACTTGATTGTAGAATTCTCTCAGGTCATACGGAATATCCAATGAGACAGAGATATCAAATAACCAGAAATACTGATATAACTCTTCTTCCAGCAAATTCAGAAACTGACTCTGTTTTTCTATACTATCAATATAGGTTGCTTGTTCAATTCTAAACGCAATTTGTCTTATAAGTTCAGAATGCAATTTCCAGGAATGTTCCATCCCGTGTTCTACGTTTCCCCGCAGAAAACGAATGAGCTCATTATTCTGCACAGCATTCGTATAGAAAGATAATGTTTCCAAGGTTTCTCCGTTCAGATCACCTAAATACTCCTTCTTTGTTTCATAACTGTATCTCAATATCGATTCAGGATCAATTTCATCTATCCATTCCGGAACGACATCATTGTTCTGTTGAACTTTCAGTACTAATGCCCCATATCTTACAGCAGCATCCGCTGTTTCCATACTATCTTCCGTAAGCAGATCTTTCGTAGATTCATATATGGTTTTCAGCTCCTGAATTGCAGCTTCCAGGTCCCCCTTTTCCGCAAGAATTTCTGTCAGGCCCCTCCTCACTGTTAATGCAAACAGTGTATCATTCACTCTGGAAGATACTGAGCGCTCATAGGCATCCTCCATGTATTCTTGCGCTTTTTGAATATAATTCTCTTTTTCATCGTCATCTGCCACATAGTATAATTCAAAACAAGCGGCGCCTAAATTATATTCATAAAGAAGCGTATCCATATTATTATCGCCATATCTTTTACGGCTTTCCTCATATACAGAAAGCATTCTGTCATAATGCTCTTTCTGATTCATAAGACTACCCTCGATATTCCCAGCAATGTTTTCGAATTGAAGGCGTGATGGATGTTCTAAACGATCAGATACCGACAGTTTTTCCCTTATCAATCGGATTTTCTTTTCCGCAGAAACAATATCTCCGGATAGATAATATGCATTGGCAAGCTGTGTATCTATATTGAAAAGTTCATCCTCGTCAGTATTCAGCAGATCAGCATTAGAAAGAGCTTCCTCCAGCAGTTGTACTGCCATTTGGTATTGACTGCATGATATATAAATATCTGAAATTCTACGATAGAAATAAAGCTTGTTGCCCATCTCCTCGTCGTCAGTTTCATTCAGCCAAGTCAATATTTTTTTTACATTATCCAAAGACTGCTTATAAAAGCCAAGTTCACCCAATAAATTGCTATATTCAATCCATGCATTAAACACTTCTAAGTCAGATTGCAAATTCAACGGATGTTCCCTGGCCCATAGTTGAAACACCTCTATTGCCCTTGCTTTTTTGCCAGTGTGAATATATTCGTCGCAAAGCATAACCGTAATATAAGTCCCATACAATGGATGTGCATGCGAATGAGTAAAAATATCCTCAAGCCTATCGATCACTTCGTCTTGCTTAATATCTGGAGGCAGGCAATCGTGTTCCTTTCTATACAACTGAATGCATGTTACTATCTGAAGTTTACATTCAATCGTTTTTTCACCAGTCTCTCGATAAAGAATGATACAACCTTCCAAAGCATGCTTATAAATTGACAACATATCCAGGAACTGATTTTCCAATGCTTCAGCCTCTTCGAAAAGCAAATCGATTGTTACTGAATTAGCAATTCCGTGAACATTTTCATAAATTGTACTGAGCTGTCTTCCCTCCATCAGGCTTTCACGTTCCTCACGGCACTTTTTCAACCGCTCATACGCTTCCTTATTGTTAATATCATTATTATATTCATCCAACAGCCTAAGTTCTGTATCATATAAATCACATATTTTCTTTTCATTCATCATACGATAGCATCTCCATTGCGTAAATATACTGTCTACATTGATTCAATACTCAAATATACAGACTCACATTTCTTAATAATTATGTTAGCCAAGTACTCGTTCAGTTCTTCTATATACTGCGCAGCCTTAATTTCATCATTTGTATGAATGTTGAAGCCGGCATCACTGTATATGCATATTCTTAATGCTCCATCTTCCATAACATCTGCATTCCATATGTACAGGTTTCCATTCTCAGAAATAATGCCGCTAAATTTCTGTTCATCTTCAATGCCACGGACAAAATTATCGATAACTTCGAATTTTTGAATGATTTCATTTGTTAAGGCATCAATAATGTATATGTAACTGCCATCAATTTTAATAATGTATGATTTACCGCTCTGCTCCATTATAGTCCTCCGTCTAATTATCTAGATGTAATATTCTGTCATTATAAAATACAAGCTTCCGACTTTATGATTTACATTTTATCACACAGGGAACTGCCAAAACAACTTTCAGAGCCCAGCAACATAATTTTTCACAATAGTTTTGCCTCTCTCTATCAAAATTCAATTTGTTCTTTATTTCTCTCCATGATATGGAAATAGCTTATATCCACATATTCATCTACCTATTGCCTGCATAAAAACTTACGTATATAAGCCCTTCCAAGTCACGCTCTTGTTTTCACGATAGAACGATTAATTTTGTATTTCCTATGTTTTCATTTAAAGTCAGCTTTTTCGCTTACCTTAAATTTGTATCGTACCACTTTTGCAACTTTCTGTCGATGAGTTTTCACTATCATCAGCGGTGAAGTGAGGAATAAATATAAATAAATATAATTGTTTCATCTCCCAAACACTGTTTTTCTTTTTTAAATTATCGACTTTTTCATATTTTTCTAATTTGTATTGCGATTGCGCGGGTGTTTGACACATCAATAATCGAAAAAGTACAACGAAGTCTTGCAGTAGGCTATTTTTTTCTACTTTTTTCCAATATTCAAAATTCCATGACTATTTCTAAGTAAATGGGCAAGACCCAAGTTGTACTTTGATAATTGCATACACCTCTCAGAAGATTGATATAGGTGCTGCAGATAGTACTTGCGTTTATTGCGTTCCTTCAGCTTTAAGATTACATAGTAACGCCTTCTACGTGGCCGAGAAGGGCACAGGAACTGGCTTCTGGGAGATTTACACCATTTTTCGTCAGGCTATTTTACAATAGTAAAATTACTCTAAACTTGATATAATAATGGACAGGTATTGAAGTTTTATCCTGTCCGTAGAAAGGAGCAGAATGATTACAGTAACAAAAAGTGATTTGATAAAGTTAGGTTATGGTCCTTCTTTTTCAGCAGACATTATCCGGGAAGCGAAAAAGCTGATGATTGCCAAAGGCCATACTTATTATCAATCCAAAAAACTGGACAGGGTACCAAAGGAAGCGGTTGAGGAATTATTGGGAATCACTTTGCCAGATACTGAAAACTAAGTGTACTTCTTGCATTAGAGAAGGAGTGTAACCATGGCAAAAGATCCAATCAAGAAAGCAACTAACGGAACCTATTATTTCAGGGCGAACTTAGGAAAACACCCTGTAACTGGGAAACAAATACAAAAATATCGCAGTGGATTTGCAACAAAGAAAGAGGCTCGGGCAGAATATTCAAAGCTTATTCTGTCTACACCAGATGAACTTACTGAAAAGAAAGAGGAAGTGACTTTCAAAAAATTTATTCAGGAGATTTATCTTCCCTGGTATAAAACCCAGGTAAAAGAAAGTACATACAAGAACAGATATGCTACCATTGAAAAACACTTTGCCTATTTCTATAAGATGAATACTGACAAAATTGAGCCAATTCATGTGCAAAACTGGCAATTAAAACTGGCAAAAAACTACAGCCCAAATTATGTGAGGATTATACAGGGAATGCTTGCAGTCGCATTTGACAGAGCTATCGTTCTGGGACTTGCAAAGAAAAATCCGGCCAGAATGATCGGAAATGTCAAAAGCAGAAAACCGAAAATTGATTTCTGGACACTGGAAGAATTCCAGAAAGTCATTTCTCTACTGTATAAGGGGGATTACTATGAACACTACTTGTTCATTTCTTACTGGTTGTTATTTATGACTGGAATGAGAATCGGAGAAGCTGCGGCTCTGCAATGGTCAGATATTGATTTTGAAACAGGTATTCTCAGCATCAACAAAAATCTTTACTACAAAACCATGACCGACTACAAATTTGTAGAGACAAAAACGCAGGCTAGTATACGGGATATCGTTATAGATGATGATACGCTTAAAGAGCTGAAAGAATGGAAAGAAGTTCAACAGAAAGTTCTACCGAAATGTAATTTTGTATTAAGCTATAACGGAACGCCCACCAGCAAGACAACTCTGCCAAGAGCCCTCGAAAAGCTGGCAAATCTTGCTGGTGTCCACCGTATTAAAATTCATGCCTTACGGCATTCCCACGCTTCCCTGTTAATCAGCATGGGAGAAAACCCATTAATCATCAAAGACCGTTTAGGACACGAAAAAATCCAAACGACTTTGGGAACCTATGGGCATTTATATCCAAACAGCAACTTTGAAGTAGCAAAGAAGCTGACAGGAAAACTTACCTATACACCTGCAACAGAAAGTGTGGCTGATTACACAAGCAATCAGTTCACAGCTGAGTATCATAAGCAGGTGAATTAAAAAAATGCAATAAAAATGCAATTTTCAAAGGCCGAAGCCCGGAAGCCCCGTAAAATAAGGCTTTCTGGCCCACCGCCTACTATTCAAACTC
>JALFSR010000041.1 GCA_022778745.1 Clostridiales bacterium | reverse complement strand
AGGTCATGCTTTTTCATGCTTACATGAAAAAGCATGACCTTTTGACCCTGGTATCATATTATAAGATAAGAACAAAGCTGCCATCAACATCATTCTTCTTTGAACTTTGTTGTACAGCAGCTTACGTTATCTCATTGAAATTTCAGGCAAGATTTGTCATTTCTTCTATCAAAAATTTTCTGTCAAAAGAATTTTCTCTTCATCCTATCATTTTTCAGTCAAATTACTTCTCTTGCTATTTTCCAAAACATGTGCTAATCTATTTTATTCTATTAACACAATCTATTACAGAATATCAAAACAGACATTACAGTCTACTTCATTCTGTATCTTATTTATTATATCCATCGTTATTTTGCATAATCAGTAACACGGGATTCACGGATCATATTTACTTTAATCTGTCCCGGATACTCTAATTCTGCTTCAATTTGCTTAGAAATATTTCTTGCCAGTAACACCATATCTGCATCTGATACTTGTTCTGGCACTACCATTACCCGAACTTCTCTACCCGCTTGGATAGCAAAAGATTTTTCAACGCCTTTAAACGAATTTGTGATGTCTTCCAACTGCTTAAGACGATTCGTATAAGCTTCTAACGTCTCTCTTCTTGCACCTGGTCTTGCAGCAGAAATTGTATCTGCGGCTTGTACTACACATGCAATCAGTGAAGTTGGTTCTACATCGCCATGATGTGCTTCTACTGCATTAATTACAATTTGTGATTCTTTATATTTTTTACACAAATCAACGCCTATTTGAATATGTGAACCTTCCATCTCATGGTCTACTGCTTTACCAATGTCATGTAAAAGTCCTGCTCGCTTTGCAACTCGAACATCCAATCCAAGTTCCGCAGCTAAAAGTCCTGATAAATGTGCAACTTCGATCGAATGCTTTAATGCATTCTGTCCGTAGCTAGAACGGAATTTCAAACGTCCAAGTAACTTAATCAGTTCTGGATGAATGCCATGTACTCCTACTTCTAGTAATGTCGCTTCTCCCTCTTCACGAATCATTACTTCTACTTCTCTTTGTGCTTTCTCTACCATTTCCTCAATTCTTGCTGGATGAATACGACCATCTAAGATCAATTTTTCCAGCGCAATTCTTGCGATTTCTCTTCGCATTGGATCAAATCCAGATAAGATAACAGCCTCTGGTGTATCATCAATAATCAGTTCTACGCCAGTCAATGTCTCCAATGTTCGGATATTTCTTCCCTCACGACCAATAATTCTTCCCTTCATTTCATCATTAGGAAGTTGAACTACTGAAATTGTAGTTTCTGCCACATGATCAGCAGCACATTTCTGAATTGCCGTTACTACATACTCTTTTGCTTTTTTTGCAGCTTCTTCTTTTGCTTTTGTTTCTAATTCTTTAATTAATTTTGCAGCGTCATACTTTACTTCGTCCTCAACAGTTTTTAACAAGTACTCTTTTGCTTGTTCGGAGGTAAGACCAGAAATTCTTTCCAGTTCCTGCGCAACCTTTCCATGAAGAACTTTTGCTTCTTCTAGCTTTTTATTCAGGTTATCTTCTTTTGCATTTAAACCTGCTTCACGCTTTTCCAGTGCTTCGGTCTTGCGATCCAATGCTTCTTCTTTGTTCATTGCACGCTTTTCCATACGAGACAATTCATTTCTGCGTTCTTTGATCTCTTTGTCCAATTCATTCTTAGATTTGAGATTCTCTTCTTTCGCCTCTAAAAGTGCTTCACGCTTCTTTGTCTCTGCCACTTTTAAAGCCTCATCTATTATTTTTCTGGATTTTTCTTCTGCTGTGCCAACTTTTTCTGCATAAATCTTTTGCTGGTAACGCAGAGCAGCAAACCAGGTAATAACAACAGCTATAATAAATACTGCTATTACAGCTATAGCGATAAGAACTTCCACAGGAGCACCTCCTTATTTAATTTTCATTGTACAAAACATATATACAACATATAAATTTTATACTGTTTTATAAATTATGTCAAGTCAAGTAAGGAGTTTTTTTACAAATTTTCTATAAATTATTTTCTATCCATCGTTGAATCGCCGACTTTACTGTATGAAATGAAAACCCTCTTCGGCAACAGTATGCATAAAGCCGCTGCCATTCCTTTTCATTTTGAGGCATCTGACCCTTTGTTTTCTTTTTAATTAACTCCGTCACTGCATCCCATTCACAATCATCTGCATCTTCCATACAATACTCGATAATTGAACGATCCACCCCTTTTTGTTCTAGCTCCGCTTTTATAAGTCGCTTTCCCTTTCGGTTCTGATTTTGCTCAATATATCGACTCGCATAACGCACATCATCAATATAATGATAAGATTTTACATAATCTATCGCACATTCTTGCGCTTCCTTGGAATATCCCTTCTCCTGAAGCTTTCTCTTCAGCTGTTCTTCTGTCCGATCCATTCTTTGCAGCATGAGCATCGCATCTAGCTTTGCTTTTTTCTTTTGTTCTTCTTCTGTCTCATTTCCTGTCAATCGCGGCATTACTGTTCCGCTTCTTCTAAGTCATTTATTAATCCAAAATGCGCACGTACTTTCTGCTCTACTTCCGCCATTACTTCTGGATTTTCTGCAAGATATTTCTTTGCATTCTCACGTCCCTGACCAATCTTGCCTTCCTTATATGCATACCATGCTCCGCTCTTAATAATAACTCCAATATTAGCAGCTAAATCAAGAATATCTCCTTCTCTTGAGATTCCCTTTCCAAACATAATATCAAATTCTGCTTCTTTAAATGGAGGAGCTACTTTATTTTTTACTACTTTAATTCTTGTACGATTACCAATCACTTCTCCCGCCTGCTTTAATGCCTCAATACGTCTTACATCCATACGAATAGAAGAATAGAATTTTAACGCACGTCCTCCTGTCGTCGTCTCTGGATTACCAAACATAATACCAACTTTCTCTCGAAGCTGATTAATAAAAATAACAATACAGTTTGACTTACTGATTACAGCCGTCAATTTGCGAAGTGCCTGAGACATAAGACGTGCTTGCAGTCCGACATGAGAATCTCCCATATCTCCATCAATCTCTGCCTTTGGAACGAGTGCTGCAACAGAGTCAATAATTACAATATCCACTGCACCCGAACGAACCATCGTCTCTGTAATTTCCAATGCCTGTTCTCCATTATCTGGCTGAGAAATATATAAATTATCGATATCTACACCAATATTTTTTGCATATACTGGATCTAATGCATGTTCTGCGTCAATAAATCCAGCAATTCCTCCTCTTTTTTGCACTTCTGCTACCATATGAAGTGCAACTGTCGTCTTACCACTTGATTCTGGTCCATAAATCTCAATAATACGTCCTCTCGGAACACCGCCAAGTCCTAATGCGATGTCCAAACTTAAAGAGCCCGTAGGAATCGTCTCAATATTAATATTCGCTGCTGAATCTCCAAGCTTCATGATAGATCCTTTTCCATATGCCTTCTCAATCTGTGATACTGCAGCATCCAATGCTTTTAATTTGTCGTCTCTTTCCATAATTCACTTTTTCTCCTTTCGGAACAAATGTTCTGTAATTATCATACTTGATTTTTGCTTCATTGTCAACCCATTTTTAAAACATATGTTTGTTCATACAAGCATGAAACGCATGATCTTTTGACCCTGGTATCAAATTATTATATTAGAACAACCATTTTTACAATATATACTTATGGCTGACCGCATATGAAACTATCTTTTTATTGGGAAAACTAAGAAATGCTGAGACTGGATATTCTTCTGCTTTTTTTATCGTATCATATTCTCATTTTTTGTGCAACAAAAACTCTGTCATGCTATAACACTTTTTATTTTCTGCTGTCCGTAAAATAAATGTTTGTGCCTGCCTTATAGTTGCTAATAGAAATTTATGTAAGAAAAGTCGCCTAACTCATAACTAAAATCATAAATTAGACGACCGCTTATTAACAATATGATAACGCTATCCTATATACAGAAATGGCTTCTGAACAAATTAAGAAAGCTTCTATTCCTATTTTACTATTCTGCATCTATGCTTCTGCAATTTGGCTTACTTGTATTTTTTTAATCCTTCGTAGTCTAATGTTGCAAAATAATCTGCTGGTGTCTCTGCACGACGAATTAATTTTGTTGTTCCATCTTCTTTCAACAAAACTTCCGCACTGCGCAGCTTTCCGTTATAATTGTAGCCCATAGAAAATCCATGTGCACCTGTGTCATGAATAGCTACATAATCACCAATTTCAATCTTTGGAAGCATACGATCAATTGCAAACTTATCATTATTTTCGCAAAGACCACCTGTCACATCATATTTATGATCACATGGTTCATTTTCCTTTCCTAAAACAGTAATATGATGATATGCACCATACATAGCAGGTCTCATTAAGTTTGCCGCACATGCATCCAAACCAATATATTCTTTATACGTATGTTTTTCATGAATCACTTGTGCAATTAAATGACCATAAGGAGCAAGCATAAAACGTCCTAATTCTGTAAAGATTGCTACATCATCCATTCCTTCTGGTGTCAGAACTTCTTCATATGCCTGACGTACACCTTCTCCAATTGCCATAATATCATTTGGCTCTTGATCTGGACGATAGTTGACACCTACGCCACCAGATAAATTAATAAATGCAATATGCACGCCTGTCTCTTTTTTCAATTCAACTGCTAATTCAAATAAAATCTTTGCAAGCTTTGGATAATAACCAAGTGCTACTGTGTTACTTGCAAGAAATGCATGAATGCCAAAATGCTTTACACCATGCGCCTTCATTTTTAAAAATGCTTCCTTCATCTGTGCTTTTGTCATTCCATACTTTGCATCTTTTGGAGTATCCATAATTTCATTATGCAATGTAAAGTCTCCGCCTGGATTATAACGACAGCACATTGTCTCCTGAAATGGAGCAATTTTTTCATAAAAATCAACATGTGTCAAATCATCAAAATTAATGATTGCTCCAAGTTTTGCAGCTAACGCGAAATCTTTTGCAGGAGTCACATTGGAAGAAAACATAATATCATGTCCCTTTAATCCAACTGCATCTGAAAGCTCCAATTCTGTAAAAGAAGAACAATCCGCACCAATTCCTTCTTCCTTTAAAATCTCCATTAAATAAGGATTTGGTGTTGCTTTTACTGCAAAATACTCACGAAATCCTTTGTTCCATGAAAATGCCTCTTTTAATTTGCGTGCATTTTCACGAATTCCCTTTTCATCATATAAATGAAACGGTGTTGGATATTTTTCTGCCATTTCTTTTACCTGCTGTAATGTTACAAATGGTTTCTTTTCCATAATCTTTCTCCTTTTTTGTAGTATATATCAATGGCATATACTTTCTGCACGATAATAATCTATTCTGCAAAAAATCGACACCACCTTTATTAACAATACACCATAAGAATACCTCCTGTCAATTACGACAAGAGGTATTCTTCCTTAAATATATTATGATACCAGGGTCAAAAAGTCATGCGTTTCATGCTTGCATGAAAAAGCATAATTTTTTGATTGCTGTACATATCCTTTTACTCCGATATTATCATTACCACACAGTTACAACACGCATATTATTTGTCTCTCCAAGCTGATGAGATGGCTGCTGTTTTGATAAAACACCTACGGTAATAACAACAGTATCCCCTGTATCAACCAATCCTCTTTTCTTTGCAATTTCTACAGAATGTTCTATCAATTCATCTGTAGAAGTCTCTCTCACTGCCTGAACTGGAATAATTCCCCAGCACAACTGCATCTTACGAAGTACATCACGATTTGGTGACATCGCAATAATTGGACATTTCGGACGCCATTCAGAAAGCATCGATGCTGTAAATCCACCCATAGTCGGTGCAATAATTGCTCTTGCGTTAAGTAATTCTGCCGTAGATACCGTAGACAAACTAAGGGCGTTAGAAATAACACGTTCAGAAGCGAGTACATTACGGTTTCTGCACACTTCATATGTCGCATATTTTTCAGAAGATGCTGCAATATGTGCCATCATCTTTAATGCCTCTACTGGATATTTTCCAATTGCAGTTTCACCAGAAAGCATAATTGCATCTGTTCCATCATAAATCGCATTTGCAACGTCTGTTACTTCTGCTCGCGTTGGTCTTGGATTACGAATCATAGAATCGAGCATCTGTGTCGCTGTGATAACTGGCTTCTGTGCCATATTACACTTCTGGATAATTGTCTTTTGAATATGCGGAACTTCCTGTGCAGGAATCTCAACTCCAAGATCACCTCTCGCTACCATAATACCATCACTTGCAGCAATGATCTCATCAATATTTTCCAGACCTTCTGCATTTTCAATCTTAGCAATAACCCGCATCTTACTTCCATGCGCTTTTAATATATCTTTAATTTCATAAATACATGCTGCATTACGAACAAATGATGCAGCAATAAAATCAAATTCCTGATCAATACCAAATAAAATATCTTTTTTATCTTTTTCTGTAATACCTGGCAAATTAATTTTGACATTCGGAACGTTTACGCCTTTTCTTGCTCCAAGCTCTCCTCCATTGATTACTTTACATACAACGTCAGTCTCTGTCTTAGATTCTACTAATAATTCAATTAATCCATCATCAATTAAAATTCGATTTCCAATCTGAATATCTTCTGGCAATCCTGCATAATTAATATGTGCAATTGTCTCATCTGCTAAAACATCTCTTGTTGTTAATGTGTAAACTGCCCCATCTTGAAGAAGTGGCTTTTTGCCATCCTTCAATAATCCTGTACGAATTTCTGGACCTTTTGTGTCAAGCAGTGCAGCAATCGGAAGTTTATATTCCTCTCTGACTGTACGAAGTAATTCCAAACGTTCCAGATGTTCACTATGATCCCCATGCGAAAAATTAAATCTTGCGATGTCCATTCCATTTTGAACAAGACCTGCTAAAATTTCCTTGTTATCAGCATTTGGTCCCATCGTACAAATAATTTTAGTTTTTTTCATAAATTTCGTCAGGCACAGAATCCTGCTGTCTTCAAATGACAGAAAGAGTGCCATCCTCCTTTCTGAATCCCCTCAATGTTTGTTTATACTGTTATTGTTTCTCATAAGAATGTTTTGTAGTCACATGTTTATGTGTATATAAATGATCCTGACAGTATTCATATGCCCCTTCACATTTAGAACAATATCGAAACTCCAGATCATCTCCATCTTTTTCTGTCCTGCCGCAAATCGCACACTTATGCTTTGTCTGAGCAGTCGGTCTCACTTGTTTTTTAAATTCCTGCCGTCTTTTGATCTCCTTTGGACGAATACGATTCATATCTTTTGTCGCAAAAAAGAAAATAATAAAGTTAAGCATCGACAGAATAATCAAAATTCTTGTACTCCAATTTCCCTGTATTATCTCAAATACATACAGAGCTCCACTTAGTATCGCCATCCATTTTGCTTTAATTGGAATGATGAAATATAAGTAAAACTGTGTATCTGGAAATGTTGCTGCTAAAGCGAAGAACAGGGAAGAATTCAAATAAACCGTACTCAGCTGTACATTAAAATCTGTTAAAAAGTAAATCACAATTCCAGCCAGAATATGACCAAAAATTCCAGTAATGAGATAGAGATTCATACGAAAAGAACCCCAAATTCTCTCTAATGTATTACCAATCATGCTGTATACAAGACAAAACAGCAACATGCTTAACAGATTTGATGAAGGTGGTATGAACAAGAAAGAAACAAGTCTCCAGATCTGTCCTCTTAAAATCAAATCCATATCCCAATTAATAAAGAAATAGAAATTTGGATTTAACATGAGTAAGACAAACCCAATTACATTCAATCCGATAATATAATTCATTAAATTTGGAATCGCATATCTTCCAAATTTACGCTGCATCTTATCGATCCATTTCATGAAAAAACCTTCCTTATCACTTATTTTCTGTTTTTATTATAAATTCTTCCTCCTCTTTTGTCAAACAATTTTCCCTTTGGAAACGAAACTTTATTCTATTTTAACAAATAATTGTTGCATTCTTTTCTGTTATTACCAAATTTTCTTTTTTTATATACAAAATATTCACAAGTTCACAAGTTTTTCCAAATCTAATTCATGTATTTTTTTCTACCCCAAGTAAAGCTTTACCATTTTTCTGATATAAATAAAAGTTTTTTTCAAGTTTTTTACATAGTTTTTCTAAAATATTTTTTTATTTTTTATAGTAGTTCGAGTTGCTTTTTGTTACAAAAAGACCTATAATATTACCGTTAATTCGTTATAACTAAATTTTACAAAACTTTAATGCAAATATCCATTTTACTGAGACAAAGGAGGTAACAAGATTGCCGACAAACAATCAACGTACATATTATTCTCTTGGCATTGATATTGGATCTACAACTGTTAAGATTGCCATTCTTGATGCCAATCATCATATTTTATTTGCAGATTACGAACGACATTATGCTAATATACAAGAAACTCTCGCAGCTTTGCTGGAACGTGGACGAGAAAAGCTCGGTTCGATTATACTTGCACCGATGATTACTGGTTCTGGCGGACTTTCTCTTGCGAAGCATTTAGATATTCCTTTTGTGCAGGAAGTAGTCTCTGTAGCGACAAGCTTACAAGACTATGCTCCTCATACCGATGTTGCCATTGAACTCGGCGGCGAAGACGCAAAGATTATTTATTTTACTGGCGGTGTTGACCAGCGTATGAACGGAATCTGCGCCGGCGGAACTGGATCTTTTATTGATCAAATGGCATCATTGTTACAGACTGATGCTACTGGATTAAATGAATATGCAAAAAACTATAAAGCCATCTACCCAATTGCGGCACGCTGCGGTGTATTTGCTAAAACAGATATTCAGCCTTTAATTAACGAAGGTGCTACCAAAGAAGACTTAGCTGCATCGATTTTTCAGGCAGTTGTCAATCAGACAATTTCAGGTCTTGCATGTGGAAAGCCAATCCGCGGCAATGTTGCATTTCTTGGCGGTCCTCTGCACTTTTTATCAGAACTGCGCAATGCTTTTATCCGCACACTCAAATTAGAGGGAGATGCCATTATTGCACCAGAACATTCTCATCTGTTCGCTGCGATCGGTGCGGCAATGAATCATAAGCAAGACGTTCAATATTCCATTGATGAATTATGCGACCGTCTCAAAAAGGGCATCCATATGGATTTTGAAGTAAAGCGTATGGAACCATTATTTAAAAATAAAGAAGAATATACGCAGTTTACAGCTCGTCATAATAAAGACACTGTAAAAAAAGGTGATTTAAAAACATACAAAGGAAATTGCTTTCTCGGAATTGATGCAGGTTCTACTACAACAAAAGTCGCATTAGTCGGAGAAGATGGAACACTTCTCTATTCTTTCTACAGTAATAATAATGGAAGTCCTCTCTCCACTACAGTACATGCGATTCGTGAGATTCATGAACAGCTTCCAAGCGATGCACATATCGCATATTCTTGTTCCACAGGATACGGAGAGGCTTTGATTAAGGCCGCGCTTATGTTGGATGAGGGAGAAGTAGAGACAGTGGCTCATTATTATGCTGCTGCATTTTTCCAGCCAAATGTCGATTGTATTCTTGATATTGGCGGACAGGATATGAAATGTATCAAAATTAAAAACAATACCGTAGACAGCGTACAGCTAAATGAAGCATGTTCGTCAGGATGCGGCTCCTTTATTGAAACATTTGCAAAATCACTGAATTATACGATTATTGATTTTGCACAGGCAGCGTTGTTTGCCCAAAATCCAATTGACCTTGGAACACGCTGTACTGTATTTATGAATTCCAATGTAAAGCAGGCACAAAAAGAAGGGGCACAAGTATCTGATATTTCTGCCGGTCTTGCTTATTCGGTTATTAAAAATGCATTATATAAAGTAATTAAAATCACAGATGCAAAAGATCTTGGAAAACATATTGTTGTACAAGGCGGTACATTTTATAATGATGCTGTTTTACGAAGCTTTGAGCGAATTGCTGGATGTGAAGCGATTCGTCCAGACATCGCCGGTATTATGGGTGCGTTTGGTGCTGCTCTTGTTGCAAGAGA
Organism: Clostridiales bacterium; assembly: GCA_022778745.1. Classification (GTDB taxonomy): domain Bacteria; phylum Bacillota; class Clostridia; order Lachnospirales; family Lachnospiraceae; genus Fimimorpha. The sequence continues at coordinate 8,183 of JALFSR010000041.1, read as the reverse complement.
ACGGTATTCCCCAGACAAGCAGACAACAATGCTCTCCATAAATGATATTTTGTCTATGAAATATACAACAAAATTAACCCGCTGCAATGGCTGTACAAATCATTGTCTTCTTACGATTAATCGTTTTAGTAATGGAAATCAATACATTACTGGCAATCGCTGCGAAAAGGGAATTGGAAAAGAAAAAAATATTAAAAATATTCCAAATTTGTTTGAATATAAATATAATCGTACATTCCAGTATGAACCATTGGAAAAAGAAAAGGCTGCTCGTGGTGTTGTCGGAATTCCTCGCGTATTAAATATGTATGAAAATTATCCATTTTGGGCAGTTTTCTTCCGTGAACTTGGATTTTCAGTCATACTTTCTCCACAATCGACTCGTAACATTTATGAGCTTGGTATTGAGTCAATTCCAAGTGAATCCGAATGCTATCCAGCCAAAATTGCTCACGGTCATATCACATGGCTTATTCGTCAAGGCGTAAAATTTATTTTTTATCCGTGTATCCCTTATGAACGAACTGAATCCGAGACAGCACAAAATCACTATAACTGTCCGATCGTTACTTCTTATGCAGAAAATATTAAAAATAATGTGGAAGAATTAAAGACAGAACACGTTAATTTTATGAATCCATTTCTTGCATTTACAAACGAAGAGACATTATCCAAACGTCTTGTTGAAGAATTTCATGCAAAATTTGGAATTGACCCATCAGAAATCCACAACGCTGCACATGCAGGCTGGACGGAACTGATGAATGTCCGCCATGATATTGCAAAAAAGGGCGAAGAAACACTGGAATATTTGAAAAAAACTGGCCGTCGTGGTATTGTGCTCGCAGGTCGTCCTTATCATATTGATCCAGAAATCAATCATGGTATTCCAGAATTAATTACTTCCTATGGCATCGCTGTATTAACAGAAGATTCAATTTCTCATCTTGGAAAATTAGATGGCAAGCTCATTGTAATGGATCAATGGATGTACCACTCCCGTCTTTATGCAGCTGCACAATTTGTGCGAACACAAAAAAACTTAGATTTGATTCAGCTAAATTCATTTGGCTGTGGTCTTGATGCCGTAACGACTGATGGAGTAAATGATATTTTAACAAAATCAGGAAAAATTTATACTGTTTTGAAAATTGATGAAGTCAATAATCTTGGTGCAGCACGTATTCGTATCCGTTCTCTGATTTCTGCACTGCGTGTACGAGATCAAAAACATATTGAGCCAAAGGTTGTATCTTCTGCTTATCATAGAATTGAATTCATAAAAGATATGAAGAAAGATTATACTATCCTCTGCCCTCAAATGACACCAATTCATTTTGATTTATTGGAACCAGCGTTTCGCTCCTGTGGATATCGAGTTGTTGTGCTGCCAGAAAGCAAATCTTCCGTTGATGTTGGATTAAAATATGTAAATAATGATGCCTGCTATCCATCTTTGATTGTCGTAGGGCAGATTATGGATGCATTACTGTCTGGAAAATATGACTTAGATCATATCGCAATCTTTATGAGCCAGACAGGAGGCGGCTGCCGTGCATCGAATTATATCGGATTTATCCGCCGTGCACTTGAAAAAGCTGGTATGGCTCATATTCCTGTAATTTCATTAAATCTTGCTGGACTGGAAACAAATTCTGGATTCCATATTACACCAAAGCTTTTATGGAAAGCACTTCAAGCAGTTATCTATGGAGACGTCTTCATGCGTGTTCTTTACCGCACTCGTCCATATGAAGCAATTCCTGGCTCTGCTAATCAGCTTCATGAAAAATGGAAAAAGATTTGCATGAAGTCACTTGGAAAACCTGGTATGGGAAGTAAATTTGAATTTAATCGTAATATTCGCGGCATCATTCGTGAATTTGATCATTTAACTTTATTGGATCAGAAAAAGCCTCGCGTTGGCATCGTTGGAGAAATTCTCGTTAAATTCCTCCCTACTGCTAATAATCACATTGTAGAACTTCTGGAACGAGAAGGTGCAGAGGCAGTCATGCCTGACTTATTAGACTTCTTGCTTTACTGTTTCTATAATGCTAATTTTAAAGCAGACAAACTTGGCATGAAATCATCCACTGCCAGACTTTGCAATATGGGAATTGCATTTTTAGAATATTTCCGTCGTATCGCAAAACAAGAACTTGAAAAGAGCCGTCATTTTGATGCTCCAAGCACGATTGACCGCCTCGCTCAAATGGCTGATCCATTTGTCTCCCTCGGAAATCAGACTGGAGAAGGATGGTTCCTTACAGGAGAAATGTTGGAATTAATTCATAGCGGTGTAAACAATATCGTATGTACTCAGCCATTTGGCTGTCTTCCAAACCATATTGTAGGAAAAGGAGTAATTAAAGAACTCCGCCATCAATATCCAGACTCTAACATTATCGCTGTCGATTACGATCCAGGTGCATCCGAAGTAAACCAGTTAAATCGTATCAAGTTAATGCTTGCTACTGCACAAAAAAATCTTGACAAAGAGACAGCAAAGACTTCTAAATAAAAAGCTGATATAAATAAAAAAAGAACTGACTTCCAATCAATTAAAGCTTTCAATCTAATGAATGGAAACCAGTTCTTTTGTTAATCACTCAAACTATTACTTTTTTGTAAAATCATCTCATTATGATACATAACGAAACTCTGGATTATTTACAAGATTCATCGCCTGCATTGCTCCTTCTGGAAATGTATTCTCTGTTCGATAAATAATATGTACCTTTCCTGGCTTAATTAGTTCCGTTCCTTGTAATTTTTTCATGAAAAATTCTTCTGGTTCCGCTTGAAGAAGACGTTTTGATGTCTGTACTAATATGCAGTTGTGACTGTATGGAAAATCAAATACTTGACTAATACTTTCTGTCATCATCTGCGGTTTATATCCTTCTTCTTTTAAATAATAATAGAAATCATAAAGGTCAATATTTTTTTCTTTTTTAATCCATTCAATATCGCCTTCTAGTATTTTCTCGCAATCCTCTTTTAAGAGCCATACAGACTTTTTGCATATATTGCCATCCTGTTTTCTCTTTCCTATAAGATGCATATGTCTCGTGTCACCATTTCTCATTATTATTTCATACTCCAGACAGCTTTCTCCTTTTCCCTGCTGTGGTTTTCGATATATAATTTTTCTCGTGCAGACCGATTCTTTTAAGTGACAATCTTGCTGAAGAGTTAGTTTTGTTATAAACTTTTGATACTTATTCCAACTCATATCTTCATAACGTTCAAAATAAATTCCATATGCCATATATTCTATCATTCTCCTATCTTACTCAATATCGGGAAACCTTCCCTATCTTCATTTGTCAGGCAAATACAATCCACTTTGTTCCTTTTTCTGAACACGGCATGTCCATGTCTTTTGTTACCTTTATTATATATGACGTTTGTGTCCACGTTATGAATAGAACCTGTAATTTTTATAACTTTTTTCTTACTTTTTTCTTACATTCATAAAGTTTCTATGAACTACCCAGCACTTATTACTCCACGTAATTAAAGTGAGAGTATTTTTGCTAGGTCATTTGATAAAAGATTTACATAATCTGTGAATCAGACATTCAAAATCTGCTTTGCTACTCTATTTTTATTCGCCGAAATGATTTCATAATAATTCCACACAATCCTCCATTAATTGCTCCTGTAGCAATACCTGCCAAAATCAAAACAGGAAGATACGTGACAAGTTCTGGTGTTTTTAAAATAATAATCGCTACAATAATCTGACCAATATTATGGCAAAGTCCTCCTGCCATACTGACAGACATCACACTCCATTTGCATCGTTTTCCAATATACATAATAAAAAAACTGAGCAGTCCGCCCGCTAAACTATACATCATTCGATATGCATTTCCAAATGTCATCCCATCTAAGAAAATACGAATGATGCACACAACAGCCGCCCCCTTTGCTCCTATCGTATACAGTGCCATTAGTACTGCTAAATTTGCCAATCCTAGTTTTACTCCTGGAACTGGAATTTCAAACGAAACCATTCGCTCTAAAAAACTTAGGACAAATGCGAGTGCCACTAATATTGCCATCCATGCAATTATCTTATTTTGTCTCATTTATTTTTAACTCCCTATGATAAAGCGATCATTCAGAATCCAATTCTTCCTCTTGTAACTACTGTGCCTTCTTTACTTGAATCACAACTTTCGCTGGAAGGCAGACAATCGGCTCTCCTTCTTCTGATATCGCATAATGATTCACACAAATCTGATCCGGACATGATGCCTGCGTTACATCGGCTTTCCCATCTGTAATCTGCAGCTCTACCCAATTTCCATTATCTCCTTCTACTCGTATCGTCTCATCATAAGAAAGCGGTAATGTCTGTACAATACAGTCCTCAACCGAAACAACGACGATATCTCCTCGCTGCTTTACCCATTGCATCCCAATCCAACATAATATCGCTATTAAAATGATAATACTCCAAAATACAAGTTCTTTTTTCGTTATTCGTATTTCTTCTTTATTTGAAAGAAAATTTGTCATAATCGAATTACCTCTGCCTTCTGCCCTTGTGTTGGATGATAGCGATTTTCCAATCCTTCTGTATAATATTGTTTTCCATCTTCTGTCACAAAAATCGCCTCAAATCCTTTGTACTGTCTCCAATAATTGCTTGCTTGATCCAAGCCCATCACAAATAATGCAGTAGATAGTCCATCCGCCTTCACTCCGCTTTCACAGACAATCGTAACCGATACAAGTCCAGTTCTCGCAGGCAGTCCAGTCGTCCCATCCATAATATGATGATACCGCACACCATCTTGCTCAAAATATCGTTCATAACTTCCACTTGTAATGACCGCTTCATTCGTCGATTCAAGTACGCCAATCATTCCCTGCGCCGTCTCATCCCACGGATCTCGAATTCCAATTTTCCAATATTCCCCTTTTTTATTTGTTCCAATTGTATACGTATTACCGCCAAAATTTAATAATGCATGTTTTATCCCTTGTTCTCTTAAATAGTCTGCACAAAGATCGGAAGCAAATCCCTTAGCAGTCGCTCCAAAATCCAATTCCATCCCATCTGGAAGTGTCAGATTTTGATTAGATAATTGAATCTGTCTCCAATCTGTCTTTGGCAAAAGTGCCGCCAGTTCTTCTGCTGACGGCACTCTTTTATGATCCGTTGTAAATCCCCATGCACAGCTGATCGGATATAATGCTGGATTTAATGCGCCATTTGTCGTCTCAGTTATCGCTAATTCCTCATTCAACAGGCGAGCAATTGGCTTAGAAAGTTCAATAGCAGAAACTGTTCTATGGTTAATTTGATATAATTCCGACTGGACATCCGTTACTGACACATCATCTTCCAAGTCTTCTACAATCTTGCGAATCTGCTCTATATCCGATTTTTTTCCAGAAAGTTCTACCTGCATCAATGTATCCATTGCAAAAAATTGTATTTCCTGATATGCCTGCATAAATCCGCATCCACTTACAAATAGAAATAAACTGATCATTCCAGCCAGAACAATTCCTCTGTGCATATGATTTTTTTTCATTTTTTCCTCTTTTCTGTTATAAAACTATTTATAAGAAATATTCTTCTAATGCCAATGCAATTCCATCTTCATCATTTGTCGCTGTAATCGCATCTGCCTTCTTTTTTAGTTCTTCTACAGCATTTCCCATCGCAACGCCAACTCCTGCATATTCAATCATACTAAGATCATTGTATCCATCACCAAATGCCATTACCTGCTTACGATCAATTCCCATATATTTCACAAGACGATTTAAGGAACGTGCTTTATCAATTCCTGTTGTCATTACTTCCAGATAAAATGGTGCAGAGCGATAAATGCTTAACTGACCAACAAATGGTTTTTTAAATTCCATCTCAATATCAGCAAGGTAATCTGGCTGTGCCGCAAATAAGAGCTTGTTTACTGGATGACACAGCGTATCTCTTACACTTGGCACAGTCCGAACATTCATATGATTCAGTGCAGCCTCTTCCTGTACGCGATATCCACCTGGATTTTCTGCTAAGACATCATCCCCTTCATAGCTCATAATAACCATATTATAATCATTTCTTATGTTATAATCATAAATCATCTGCGCCATACGAGCAGAAATTGTCTGGTCATAAATCGTAGTACGATCCTTCCATGTGCGGACATTTGCTCCATTAAAACAAAGCAGATAACCATCAAATCGATCAAATTCCAAATCTCTTGCATTTTGATATAATCCAGGAAGCGGTCTTCCTGATGCAAGCACAATCTTTGCACCCTTTTCTTGCGCGCGAATTAACGCCTGTTTTGTCTGCGGCGTCACAATTCCTTTTGAATTATTTAATGTTCCATCCAAATCTAAAGCAATTAAACGACAATCCATACTTTCACCTTTCCCATCTTAGCAAAATATGCCTTATTTTGTTTTACTATATCATAATTTATCATAAGTGTCAAAGAATAATATTTTTTGAATCAAATTGACTTATTATAAAAAATGATTTACACTAATGGTAACAAAATATTTTATAGAACGGAGAAAATTTATGGCAGAATTAAGAAAAATATCAAATGATCGTCTCTGCATTGCAGTGAGTGATCACGGCGCTGAATTAAGCAGTATTTATGACAAAGAAAACAATTATGAAGTATTATGGACCGCTGACAGCAAATATTGGGGACGTCATGCGCCTGTCTTATTCCCAATTGTAGGAGGTCTGTATCACAAAGAACTGTGTTATAAAGGCAAAACCTATACAATGGGACAGCATGGTTTTGCAAGAAATAATGAATTCGTACTCGTACGTCAAACTGAAAATGAGATCGTTCATGAATTTCATCAGACTGATGCAACAAAGGCAGTCTATCCATTTGATTTCACATTAACAATTACTCACACAATTAAAGATAATGATGTTATTATAACATGGGATGTGAAAAATGACACCGACGGACCAATGTATTTCTCAATTGGCGGACATCCAGCATTTAATGTTCCTCCAACAGGTGACACTCCTCAGACAGACTTTTATTTATATTTTGGCGGCAAGAAACAATTTGAATATATCGGTTTGGATATGAGCGACGGCACTGCTGTTCCAGATACAGTATTCCCATACACAAGTCCAGATGGTATTTTCCCAATTACCGAGCATATGTTTGACAAAGATGCTCTTGTATTTGAAGATGGTCAGATCGAAGAAGTAAGCTTTTTATTCCCAGACCGCACTCCATATTTGACAATGCACTGCAAAGGATTCCCTTATTTTGGTATATGGCAAAAACCAGGTGCACCATTTATCTGTTTAGAACCTTGGTGCGGCCGCACAGATGACAGCGGATTCACAGGAGAACTTCCTAAAAAAGCAGGTATCTGCAAATTGGAAAAGGGAAAATCGTTCCACATACAATACAGTATTACGATTCATTAATCTAAGAATTTCCACTTCTTTCCATTAACATATAAAAGCATAAATCAAGGAAGTCCTCTGCTTAGTGTTTTAAACACACTGAGATCAAAGGACTTCCTTAATTGAATCACAATCCTATTTATTTCTTATTAATATAATTAATTAATCCGCCTTCTGCGATAATCTTCTGCATAAATGGTGGAAATGCCTGACCTTGAAACTCAATTCCTTTTGTGCGATTATAAATCATACCGCTGTCAAAATCAATTTCTACTTCATCTCCTGCTTCGATTCCTTTGCTTGCTTCCGGACATTCAATAATCGGAAGACCGATATTGATTGCATTTCGATAAAAAATTCTTGCAAATGTTTCTGCGATAACACAGCTTACACCTGCTGCCTTAATTGCGATTGGTGCATGTTCTCTTGAAGAGCCACATCCAAAATTTTTATCTGCTACAATAATGTCTCCTACTTTTACACGATTTACAAAATCCTTATCAATATCTTCCATACAGTGCTTTGCAAGTTCTGCTGGATCAGAAGAATTCAAATATCTTGCTGGAATAATAACATCAGTATCTACATTATCTCCAAACTTAAATACGGTACCTTTTGCCTGCATCATATGCCTCCTTATTCGATCTATAATAAACCACTCAATGATAGAATAATTTCACTTACTATCTTAAATTTATAAACAATTACTTTAATTCACATGGACAAGAGATCTTTCCTGTCACTGCACTTGCTGCTG